>JAKADE010000300.1 GCA_021820785.1 Pseudomonadota bacterium | reverse complement strand
CCGCGTTCGTGGCGCCGCCTGGACCGGGCGGCCTGGCGTTCTGGAGTTCAAAGTATAGGGGATCGGATCCGCGCGGTCAGCCGCTGCGCGTATACCGCGAGCGTCGACTCGGCGGCGTGAGCCCGGTGTCCGCTGCGCTCAGGGCGGGCCGTAGGAGAGACAGGCGGACAGATCCTCGGGCGTGTCGAGATCGAGTGCGGCACTGGGCATCGCGAGGGTGATCAGATCGCTGGCGTGCGCGCGCAGCAAACCCCGCGCCCCGACGTCACCTTCGAGCGCGAGCAGCGCGCCGAACAGGCGGCGGGGGAATATCGCCGGTGCTCCCGCGCTGCCGCTGTAGTACGCCGCGGCAATCGAGCCTGGCGCCTGTCGCCACAGTGCTGCCAGTTGGGCGTACTGTGCGGCACCGATCGCGGCCTGGTCGGCGAGCACCACCATCGCGCCGGCGCAGCTGCGCGGCAGCGCCGCGATGCCGGTGCGGATCGAGCTCGCCAGCC
Source organism: Pseudomonadota bacterium (assembly GCA_021820785.1). The sequence goes on along the minus strand of JAKADE010000300.1, from coordinate 4,105 downwards.
CTTCGGCCCAGCGCGGATTGACGTGGAGTGTGAACGGCTCCTCGGCAAGCAGCGCGGCGAGCGTTTCGGCGTGCGCTCCCAGCACCACTGCGGTGTGGTCGACTGCGGTGCTCGCGCGGCGCGCGACGCGCAGCAGCAGCGCTTCACCTTCGATCGGCTGCAGTTGTTTCAGTGCACCGAACCGGCGCGCACTGCCGGCGGCGAGCACGAGGGCGTGCAGTTCGGGGCGCGGTGCATTCATCGTGGCCGTGCGGCGCTGACGCACTTGCCGTGCAGGAACGCGAGAATCTCCGCCACGATCGACAGCGCAATGGCCTGCGGAGCGCGTCCGCCTAAATCAAGCCCCACCGGGGCATGCAGTCGCGTGCGCAGCATGCGAGCGTCTTCGCCGAGATCTTCGAGCAGACGTTCGGCCCGTGCGGCCGGACCCAGCAGCCCAATGTACGGCACGTTCGTGCGCGCCAGCGCCCGAAGATAGTCGCAATCCGCCTGCAGTTGGTGGGTCATGACGACGGCGGCCTGGAAGCCGTTGACCTCGAGTCCGGTCAGCAGATGCTCCGCGGACACCGTCAGGACACGTTCCGCCGCGGGAAAGCGCTCCGGTGAGGCGAGCGCGCTGCGGTGATCGACGACCGTTACCTTCCAGTGCAACTCGGCGGCAAGACGTGCCACGGGCAGCGCGTCGGGCCCGGCACCGAGCAGCAGCAGCCGCGGCGGCAGCGCGAGCGGCAGCAGGAAGAGCCGATAGCGCCCCGCCACGGCGAACTCGCTGGACTGGGTCAGATCGACGGCGCGCTCGAGCGCTGCGTGCGCGTCGTCCGGGAGCACGTGCTGCGCCCCGGTGTCCAGGAGTGCGAGCGCCCCGAGCGCCATGCCAGGGTCCTCAGATTCGCTGACCAGTCCAATGGCCGTCGGCCGGTGCGCTGCGTACGCCTCGGCGAGGTGTGTCAGGGGCTCCCAGCGCTCCTGCGGTCCGACGCGCACCAGCAGGATGTGCATCTCGCCCTCGCAGCCGGCGCCGAGACCCCAGAGCAGGTCGTGCGGATTGCGCAGGTCGTAGATGACACGGCGCGCCGGTGCACCGGCGATCACCTCGCGCGCGTGTTCGGCGAGGTCGCCCTCCAGACAGCCGCCGGAGATCAACCCGGCATACTGCCCGTCGGCGGCAATGCACAGGAGCGCGCCCGGGCGCTGGTAGGTCGATCCGGCGGTGTGGACCAGGACCCCCAGGGCGACGGCGCGCCCAGCGGCCCGCTCGGTGAAGAACAGCGGCAGAAGGGCGCCGAGAGTGGATTCCATGGCGCGATCCTAAGCGCGATCCGCGCCGGGCGGCAATCTGCAGCGCCGAGGATCGCAGGGCAGCGCTGCGGGGCGATCGATACTGGTGGTATTCTCAACCGCGATCGGTTCTTTGTGCAGTTCGGCGTCGCCGTGTCGCTGGTGCGTTCGGGCGGCGCGCTGCAGCAGCGCGGGGAGGTTCTCGTGAAGCACACTCGTGTTCGTCCGGGCAGTCGGATTCCAAAAACAATCCTCGCCGCTGCGCTCGCCGCAGCAGTTGGCCTGACTGCCCTCGTCGGCCCACGGGGCCTGGCACGCGCCAACACCGCGGCGGTGCAGGCTGCGGAATCAGCCGCGGCGCTGCGCGCCCGGCAGCTCGCCGAGCAGACTCGACCGCAGCATCAGGTGCCCTTCAACCCGACCGACTTCGACAAGTTCGTCGGCTACTACGAACTGGCGCCGATGGCGTTCTTCCACGTCTTTCGCCACGGGGATCAATACTTCGCGCAGCTCACCGGGCAGGCGCCGGTCCGGGAATACCCCGAGAGCGCGACGAAATTCTTCGCCACGGTGGTGGCGGCGCAGATCAGCTTCGTCACCGATGCCCGCGGTCGGGTCACCGGACTGGTGTTGCATCAGAACGGATATCTGAGGGCTGCGCGCCGGGTGTCCCGACAGACTGCCGCACGCGCTGAGGCGCAGCTGCAGCGGCGGATCCAGCACAACGTTCCCGCGCCCGGGACTGCCGCGGCGGTGCGGGCACAGATCCTGTCATTCGAACACACCGGTCACGCGCTGTACGCCCGGATGACCCCGGGTCTGGCAGCCGCTGCACGCGCACAGGCCGGCAACGCCGGACCGCTGTTCCGCTCACTCGGCGCCCTCCAATCGTTGCACCACTACAAGGTGCTCGGCAACGGCGCGGACGATTACCTCGCGACCTTCGCACACGGGCGGCTCGAGGTGATCATCGCGCCGCTGACGACGGGCGGAAAGGTGCAAGGACTCTTCTTCCATCCGGTGCCCTGAAGCCAAATCGGCAGCCGCGAGCATGTGCACACACCGGTCCGCGGAGCCTCTTCAGGCGCGAAGCGTGCGCAGGCACTCGATGAGGTGATCGGCCGCAGCGGCCGCACCGTCGAGTTGGCGTGACGCGCCGGCGACATCCGCGGCGGCCTGCGCGTACGTGGGCACATGGAGCAGTGTCCGTAACTCGCGCGCCAGGCGAACAGGATGGTGCGCCCGATGCAGCGGCAACACCCGCCCGACCCCCAGTCGCACGGCTCGCGCGGCGTTGTCGAACTGGTCGAACCCGGCCGGGGTCAGCAGCTGCGGCCGGCCGCAGCGAAGGGCCTGCGCGAGCGTACCGATGCCGGCCTGATGAACGATCGCCGCCGCGCGTGGAAACAGTTGCGAATACGGCAGGTAGTCGAACGCAGCGACGGAGTTCGGCAGCGACTGGCGCAGCGGCTCGCCGGTCAGGAGCACGCCGCGCACGCCCAGGCGCAAACAGGCGTCAATCGCATGGTGCCAGTAATCGCGAGCGAGCCAAACGGCAGAGGAACCCAGTGCGAACACCACGGGTGGTGCACCTGCGGCGAGGAATCGCTCGAGCCGCTCGAGGGCGCTCGTCGCGGGATCCTCAGGGTCGGCTGCATCGTGCAGCGCCGCCCCGCAGAGGACGGTCCGGGTGGGCCAATCGGGTTGCGGCGCCGCCAGCTGCGGGTCGAACAGTGCCAGCGTGCCGAACGGCGAGAACTGCCCGTCGATCAATTGGGCGCCGGCGATCGGAGCGAGTCCGAGTTCCGCCCGCAACGTGTGCAGCGGCTGCTCCCAGCGGCGGACTGTGGCGCGCACGAGGTGATGCACCGCGCTGTGCGGCCAGCGACCGATGCGGGGCAGATGCTGCAGCCACGGAACGTTCGGAATCACGGGCGGGTCGTCTACCGAAAACAGACCCGACGGGGCGAGCACGCTCGAGAGCCAGGGCAGTCCGCGTGCCTCGGCGATCAATGCCAGCGCGGGTGTCAATGGATGGGAAACCGCGATCGATACGTCCTGAAGGGCCAAGTCCAGGGCCGCACAGGCGCGGCGCAGCGGGGCGTTGACCATGGCGTCGATCAGGCGTCGGGGCCCCCGCCAGCGATCGAAGAAGTAAGGGGCGATCTGGCGCGGCTCGCCGAGTTCGACGAGCGCGGGCGGCAGGGGGGCAAACTCCAGGCCGGCGGATTCGACGCGCGTCCGATACTCGATCGAGGTCGCCAAGCGGACCGGCTGTCCGCGCGCGACCAGCGCTCTGCCCACAGCGATGTAAGGGTGCAGATCCCCGAGCGAACCCAACGTCGCGAGCAGGATGCGGCTCATCACGGCAGCTTAACAGGGCGATTCCATTCGCGGTGCTTCTGGTCTTGCGCGCCGCCGCAATCCGACGCAGGGGCGCTGTTGCAATTGCCGCAGACCCGGCGGGCGCACCCGGGGGACGCAAGCCCAGAACAGAGGGCCGATGAGATGGCCCTCCGTGGTTCCGGGCGCAGCGTCTGCTCCCTGGCACCGGACCGGCTCGATCAGCGTCCCGGCGCGCGCGCCGTCGGGTGCGCTTCTCAGCGGCGGGCGGGTTTGCCGCGATGTTTGGGCGCGTGGCCGTGCCTCGGCGCAGCGCCTTTGCCCCTCGGACCAGGCGGGCCCTTGTGGACGCGAGGACGGCGCTCGGCACGCTCCGGGCGTTCGGATCCGGAATCGACCCGGCTGATGCGCAGCTCCGTTCCGCGCACCCGCACCGCCTGGAGGTTCTCGAAGATCTCCTCCGGCATGCCGGGCGGCAGATCGA
>JAKADE010000299.1 GCA_021820785.1 Pseudomonadota bacterium | reverse complement strand
CGCCAGCGGAATGAGGCAGGCGAGAAACACCAGGGGCTTGTAGACGAAGCGGTAGCGCCGTTCGACGGACAGTCCGAGAAAGCGTCCGGGGACGGCAGTGCGAAGGTCGGTCATGGGTGCGTGCGGCTCGGCGTTCAGAAATACTTGTGCAGGTTCATGCCCTTGTAGAGGTACGCGACCTCCTCGGCATATCCGTTGAACATCAGCGTAGCCTGCCGTTCGTGGAACAGGGATGCACCGATGCGCCGTTCCGACGCCTGACTCCAGCGCGGATGCGGCACGTGCGGGTTGACGTTGGCGTAGAAGCCGTACTCGTTGGGCGCGGCCAGGCTCCAGGTGGTCTGGGGCTGCTGCTCGGTGAAGGCGATGCGCACGATGGACTTGATGCTCTTGAAGCCGTACTTCCACGGCACGATCAGCCGCAGGGGTGCGCCGTTCTGATTCGGCAGCACCCGCCCGTACAATCCGACCACCATGAATGCCAGCGGATTCATCGCCTCATCGATGCGCAGCCCTTCGAGGTACGGCCACTTCAGGATCGGCACACGCTGTCCGGGCATCTGGCCCGGACGGTAGAGCGTCTCGAAGGTGACGTACTTGGCCCGGGAGGTGGGCTTGAACTGCTTCAGCAGCGCTGCGAGCGGAAAGCCGACCCAGGGAATCACCATCGACCACGCTTCGACGCAGCGGAAGCGGTAGATGCGCTCCTCGAGCGCATAGGGATTGAGGAACTTCTCCAGCGGGAAGCTGCCGGTGACTTCAGCCTCGCCGGCCACCGTGAGGTTCCAGGGGCGGGTCTGCAGCTGGCCGGCATAGCGCGCCGGGTCGCCCTTGCTGGTACCGAACTCGTAGAAGTTGTTGTAGTGGGTGATCTGCTCCCAGGTGTTCGGGGTCTCGTCCTGATCGGGTGCATGCACCAGGGCGGCGACGGAGTCGGCCGCATCGTAGCGGTACTGAAGGGGGGCGCCAGCGGCGGCGGGGACCACCGCGGCAGCGGCCCGGCCGAGCGTCGCACCGGCGCCGGCGGCGAGTGCGGCGGACAGAAACGCGCGCCGGTTGAAGTACGTCTCGGGCGGGGTGATTTCCGAAGGCGCGATACGCGGGATGCGGGTCGTCATGGCGAAGATCCTTCTGTCTTTGCAGAGTGCCGAATCGAAGTCAGGGGGCAGCGACGATCAGGTGCGGTCTCACCAGCGCGCAATGCGGGGCATCAGCAGCCGCGCCGCGAGCGTGACGAGGCCGCAGGCGATCCCGTACCACACCACGATGTACAGCGGATCGTTGAACGGGCAGGCGAACACAAACACGAACGCACCCCAGGCGGCGGCCGCCAGGCCGCTGAGCAGCGGCGTGCGTCGCAGGTCGGTCGGCGCGCCGCGCCGGCAGAGCAACGCCAGTGCCGCGAGCGGCGGCAGCGAGAGCAGCACGATTTTCGAGGCGCACTGGATCCCGCTGCGCCAGTCGAGGCGCTGCAGGAGGCTCGCCGTTCCCGGCGGCGGGCCGTTCATGACCAGGCCGTAGGCGAGGCACAGCAGGACGATCACCCCCAGCCAGCGCAGCGCGTCCTTCGCCGAATACGCCGGGTCGAGCGAGCGCACGGCGAGAAAGCCGCTCATCAGCGAGATCACGCCGAGACTGATCAGACGCCAGCCCATGGTGGGCTGCTCCGCCACGCGCGAGAGGTCGAGGTGCGCGATGCCGAGGGCGAACAGCAGCGCCAGTTCGACCGCCGCAATGAGCGCCAACACCAGCAGGTCGGCCCAGAAGCGCCGCGGACGCACCGGAGCGAGGTCCGCGGTCAGTTCATCGATCAGGGAGTCAAGCTTCATGGCTCTCCTCCCGTGCCAGTTCACTCAATTGCCGCAGTCCTCTGTGGATGTTCACCTTGACCAGCGCGACTGTCTGGTCGAGCCGCTCGGCGGCTTCCTTGATGCTCAGACCCTCGAGTTTCACCAGACGGATGGCATTGGCCTGCGCCGGCTTGATCCGCTCGAGCAGCCGCTCGAGGACGTTCGCGCTCTGGATCACCTCGCCGTGATCCCGGACCGCAATGTCCTCGGGCAGTTCCTCGGTCAGGGCGTCCTTCATGGCGCGCAGACGGTCGATCCATTTGTAGCGGGCGATCGCCGCCAGCCACGGCCCGAAGGGTTTGGCCGGATCGTAGGTGTGCCGCTTGGTGTGTATGGCCAGCAGCACCTCCTGGGCCGCATCGTCGACCATCGAGGCCGGCAGCCGCCGCGCGTAGTACGTGCGCAGCCAGCCGCCGGTCTCGACCAGCAAGCGCCGGTAGGCTGCCGCATCGCCCGCTTGGGCGGCCAGCATCAGGCCGCGCCAGTGATCGTCCGCCAAACGATGCTCTCCTCAGCGGGCCGCCCCGGCCCGGGTGCAGTAAACGTGGCTGAAGTCCCACGGGAGGCTCCAACGGGATTGTAGCGCACGTGCTGCGCCCGGACTGTCGCGCCCCAGGCACCGCAGGGCCGGATCGGCGGGGTATGGCGCCGGGCCGCGATCAGCATCCATCGAACTCCTCCAGAGGACCGCAGAAACCACGGGACTTCAGGTCCTGTACTCCTACATACGTTCGCGCGGGGGAAAAGGTTTCAGACGCGGATGACCGGACTCGGGGTGCGGGCGGAGGATCGAACCCTGAGCGCGGCCGCTCGCACCACAGTGCGGCGGGCACTCCTGATCGTCCCGCGGTACGCCGAACGCGGCCGCAACTGCGTTCCGGACGGGAGCTGAACGTCATGTTGGGAGCCTCGCTGCGCGCGTCACGATCGGTGTGGTGGGGCGGTCTGCCCGCTGCCTGACGGGAGGCTTGCCCGATGTTCGATGACGCGCCGGGCGAGCCGCCCCCCATGCGGGTGCACCCGGTGCCGCCTCGTCTCTTGAAGTTCTACGACGCGGGTCGTACGCTGTGCTCATACGACGGAAGTCGTAACGAGGGCGAGATGCGGCAGGACCGGAATACCGAGGATGAGAGGGATCACGTCGCGGGTCATGCCGGGGGCGCCGGTTGCGGCGTCTCGCCGCGGCGACGGGCGCTGATCCCATTGATCGTGTCGTCGCTGGTGTCCGGTACCGCATTCGCCGCCACGGGTTCGCCGCCGCCGCGTGCTGCAATGCTGTCGCTCGCGAGCGCCGTGGCGAGTGCGCTGCGCGTGGCACCCCAGATCGAGCAGGCCGCTGACCTGCGCCGCGCGGCGCAGTATGGCGCGCGCGCCGGCCGCGCCGCGCTGTTGCCCCGGTTGTCGCTGGTCGGCGGCCGATACTGGAATCAGACGCGCAACGGCCGCGCGCTCTATGCGAATGCCAACGGCCCGCGCGAGACGACTGGCCTGGTCGAGCTGTCCGTTCCGCTGTACGCGCCCCAATTGCTCGCCCTGGATCGTCTCGCCCGGGATCGTGAAGCGCTCGCGGTCGACGAGCAGGCCCAGACCCGGCTCACCGTCGCGGCGCAGGTGGCGGACGCCTGGTACCAGCTGGCGCTCCTCGGTGCCCGGGTGCGGATCTGGACCAGCACGGTCCATTCCGTGGGCGTCCTGTATCGCGGTACGCGCCAGGAGTACGCCGTCGGTGCCGCTGCGGTGCTCGATCTCGCCCAGACGCGTCTGCTGCTGCACAATGCGCAGAGCGGGCTGCAGCAGGCGCAGGCACAGCGCGCTGCCGCCCGCCGCACGCTCAACATGTTGCTCGGTCGGGCCTCCTCGGCGCCGCTGGCGCTGCCGCCGCTTCGCTCGCCGACGCGACCGCTGCCGATGCCGGCGCAGTGGATCGCGCGTGCCAGACACTCGCAACCGATGCTGCGGGTCTCCCGCCGGCAGATCGAGCTCGGCCGTGCGCAGGCCCGCAGCCTGCGCGCCGCGCGGCTGCCCTCGCTCACGGCCAACGTGGGTTACGGGGTCGACGCGCCCGCCGCGCCGACGTCGCGCGATCTGGGCTGGCAGGTCTTTCTCGGTTTCCGCATGCCGCTGTTCGATTTTGGTGCGCAGCGTGATCAGATCGCGGACGCGGACAATCAAGTGGCCGCGCTTCGCGCCGCCCGGCGCGCCGTGCTGCTGCAGATCCGAATGACGATTGCGCGCGATTACGGCAGCGCGCAGGCCGCGGACCGCGCCTACCGCCAGGCCCTGAAGCAGCGTCGCGATGCCGCCTCGGTCTACGAGATGACGCGTGACGGCTACAAGGCCGGGACGCTCAATGCGCTGGATCTTGCCCAGGCCGAGAGCAGCTGGTTGCAGGCGAGACTGCAGGTGGCCACGGCGCTGGCGCTGCTGCACCTGGCGCACACGCAGTTGCGGCTGGATGCCGGCACTTATCCTGGGGAGCGATCAGCGAGATGAAACCCATGCGTACTCACCCCGTGCCCCTGCGTGCGCCCGGAACGTCCCTCCTGGTGGCCATGCTCATCGGGATTTCGGGCAGCGCATGGGCCGCAGTGCCGGTGCAGACCGCTGCGGTGCAGCGCTCCTCGTGGCGCACTCCCGTTCGCGTCATCGCGCGCGTGCGCAGCATCAATCACGTCTCCCTGAGCGCGCCGCTGAGCGGCCGCGTGTGGGAGCCGACGCGCCCGGTCGGCGAGGTGCGCGCCGGAACGCTGTTGG
>JAKADE010000298.1 GCA_021820785.1 Pseudomonadota bacterium | reverse complement strand
CGAGATTAAGGAAATTTTTGCAGGTGTTCACGGTCGAGCGGGGAATACTTCTCGGGGTCTCACTCGGTCTCGCCGGTCTGGGGCTCGCCGTCTATTCACTCGATACCTGGTTCCGAGCCCGGTTTGGCCCGCTGAATCCCCTCACGGCCATGCACGCCGTGATTACGTCGGTGACCTTGATGCTGGCGGGCGGCGAGATCCTATTCGCATCGTTTTTGCTTGGACTGATTGACGTCCATCCCGACGAGACTACCGACAAGTGACTCCCGCTGACGGACCGACGCACTCGCCGCTACGAACCCCGTCGATGTTCCTGCTGAAGCGCGCGGCCGGCGTGCCGCGCTGGCTCATCTACTTATCCTGCTCCCTTCTGGTGATACTTACGAGCTATCACCTTGGCAAGGCGATGACGTGGGACGACATGGAATACCACGTGTATGCAGGATTTAGCGCGCTCCATGACCGATTCCGCCAGGACTACTTCGCTGCCGGGCCGCAGGGATACTTCAATCCCTACGCCTACGTTCCGTTCTATCTGCTGTTGCGCTCTGGGCTTCCGCCTCTGGTCATAGCGTCGATCCTGGCGCTCGTGCAGAGTGCAATTCTCTGGTTGACCTACGAACTGGCACTGCGGGTGGTTCCGCGGGACACGCCGAATGTGCGTGTGATGGTCGCGATTCTCGCGGTCATCTTCGCATTCGCCAATCCCGTTCTCATCAATGAGTTTGGCTCGAGCTACTCGGACATCACTACGGCCGAACTGGCACTGGCCGGTTGGCTGCTGCTGGTCGAAGTGATCTGGACGCCCGGCGTATTGCGCGTCGTCGGGGCGGCGCTCTTGCTGGGTGTGGCTACTGGGCTGAAGCCGACCAATGCGGTGCACGCTCTATCGGCGGCCATTCTGCTGCTGTTCGTTCCGGGCAGCTGGATCCGGCGGATCCGATACGGGGCACTGTTCGCGCTGACGCTCGCGGTCGGGTTCGTCCTGATCAACCTCCCGTGGTCGATTCATCTCGAGCGGCACTTCGGCAACCCAGTATTCCCGCTCCTGAATGGATTGTTCCGCTCGCCCGATTACTCGACGGGCTCAATGCTGGACCACCGCTTCATCCCCGCGACGATCGGCGCGGCCCTGCTGCGGCCGTTTACGATGGTGCTGCCGATTTCCTGGATTCACTTCGAGATGCCGGCGCCCGATCTGCGTTATGCGCTTCTGCTGGTGCTGTCGCTGGCGTTGCTGGCGCGATGGCTGTGGCGCCGGTTTTCCGGGGCAAGTCTCTCGAATACATGCGCGCCGGACAATGCGGATTGCGCAGTGCGCGCATTGGGACTGGCCTTCTTGGTCGACTGGGCCCTCTGGTTGCCGGTCTCCGGCAATAGTCGCTACTTCATGCCCATGGCCTGCGTAGCCGCAGTCCTGTGCATCGCACTGATCTTTCGTCTCCTTTCTGAACGGCCAGCGCTACGCAGCGCCGTACTCCTGGCAGTCTTCGCTGTGCAGTTCTTCCAGCTGTACGCAGGGACCGAATATCGGCAATATCTGCCGTGGCATGATGGTTCCTGGTTCACGCTCTCGGTGCCTCCTCGGCTCGAATCGGAAGCTGATCTGTACTTCCTGATCGGCGGCCAGACGAACTCGTTCATTATCCCGGAACTCCCCCATGCATCCGGTTTCGTCAACCTCAACGGCCAATATGTGCTCGGTGCAACGGGCGCAAACGGTCGGCATGTTGCGGCGCTGATTGGACACTTTGCCCCCCGCCTGCGCGCAGTCTGGTCCGATTCCAGTGACACCTCGGCCTCCCACGCGCGCCCGTCGTTTTTTGACTCGCCGAACGACGCGCTGGAGCCCTTTGGCTTGCGGGTGGATGCCAGCCGCTGTGCCATGATCGTCGCCCATGGCGTCGACGTAGTGTTCCGGTTCATTGGTGCGGCGCAGCGCGACGCGAATTCGGCAGCACATGCGCCAGACACGAGGCGGCTCATGACCTGTCGCGTGATCCGAAATCCATCAGCGACCGCTCTGCTGCCTGGCCAACGCACCGCTGATGCGGCTTTTGATCACCTGGAGGATGCCTGTCCCGCGCTCTTTCAGCCGCGGCGTCCTGCCGATGTCCTCTTGGGAGACGCCAAATCCGGCTATGAATTTCTCCGTAGCTACACGGGATCCGCAGTACATGTGTGGATTGCCCACGGGGTGATTCGCTTTCAGAAACTGGCGCCGGGTGGGCGGGAGGAAGACGCCGGATCGGAACGACTCTGGGCAAGGAGACCGCCCCGCGTCGCTTGCGGCTGGGAGGGGGCGGGATTTCTTAGAGTGTTGCCGCCATGAGTGACGTCGCGCAGCCGGCCGACTTGTCCGCCATGAGCAAAGCTCGACTCATCGTGCCGGTGCTCAATGGCGGCGACCGCTGGCGTCGGGCAGCGGAGGCCATTCAAGCGGCGCTTCCGGATCCGGCGTCTGCGGTGGTCATAGATTCTGGATCGACAGATGGCAGCGACCACGTTGCGACCGAATGCGGCTTTGAATTGGTGCGTATCGATCCGCACACGTTCAATCATGGCGGGACCCGACAGAGAGCCGTCGAACAGTTCTGTGCAGGGAGGGAGATTGCGGTGTTCCTGACGCAGGACGCCGTACTCGAGGGACCCCAATCAATTGTGACCCTGATGGATGCGTTCTCGGACCCCACCGTCGGGGCCGCTTACGGGCGGCAAGTGCCGCACGAGGGTGCCGGGCCATTCGAGGCTCACGTGATTCTTTTCAATTACGGCGCCCGGAGTGAAACGCGTTCCATCGAAGATGCGCCGCGGCTTGGCATCAAGACCGCGTATCTCTCGAATTCCTTTGCTGCCTATCGCGTCAGCGCACTCGCGGCGTGCGGGGGCTTTCCGAGTCACCTCATTCTGGGTGAGGACACCTGCGTAGCGGTCAACATGCTGTTGGCGGGATTGAAGATCCGCTATTGCGCCAACGCCCGAGTGCGCCACTCGCATGCTTACACCGTTGCACAGGATGCGCGGCGATATTTCGACTTTGGCGTTTTACACGCGCAGTTGCCGGCGCTGATGCGTCACTTCGGCGTAGCGGAAGGCGAGGGGCTGCGGTTCGTCACCTCCGAATTACGCTACGTTGCAAGCCATGCGCCGTTGCAGCTTCCTTTGGTTCCGGTGCGCAATGCGGCCAAGTACGTGGCATACCGATTGGGGAGGATGTATGAGAGCTTGCCGCGCGGGTTGTGCCGGCGATTGAGTATGACGCGGGGATACTGGAGATAGCGCAAGCGCTTCTCAGCGATTCGGGGCGCTGTCCATTGCGCGTATCCGATACGTCACGACCCGTTGGGCTAGGAAACTGATCGGCGTGTTGAGGGCGGCGACCAGGAGCGCCGAGCCGATGTACCACACGTGGAATTCACCTACCATCAGCCTCATGAGGGCCGTGCTTACGCACAGAAGCACACCATTGACCGCGATATAGCGGACGGCCCCTGCGTGACTGACGGTGCCGACGGAAAACGTGAAGCGGGCGTTGAGGAGGTATCCGGCGGTGTTTCCGGCGAGGAACGAGGCGGCGTAGGCCACGAGATAATTCAGGCCGGCGAACGTGTGTAGCCCCACGAGGACGGCCAGGCTTAAGGCGAGGCATGTCAGTCCCACCGCGCAGAATCGTCCAAGCTGCCACAGATGGCCCTCCCACCGGGTGCGCTCGACAGGCGGATGGCCGATCACCAAAAGTTTCCCGCTGTTTCAATGTGTTGTGAGTTCGGCATGACTTGACTGCGCATCCGTAGCTGAGCTTTCGTGAGGTGGAGATGGCGCAATCACGAGCGCCAGGTTGCAATCCCACGGCTTGACGCGGAACTCGGTCTGAATGCAGTGAGTGCCGAACGCTTCCCGTGTCAGGGCGCGCAGTTCACCCTCATTAGGGTAGCGGATACGGTCACCGGTGATATAGCGGTCCGAGAGGTAGCCAAGCAGGTACGCTAGCGTAGGTTGCCGGACCCAGTCCTTGACTACCAGTGTGCCCCCGTCTGCGGTGAGGTGGCCGGCCGCGGATACAAAATCTGCCCAGTCAGGATGGGGTACATGGTGCAGGACATCCGCGATGATGACCAGCTGATAGCGGGCGTCGTCGGCGGTAATGAGGTCTTGGGCGGTCAAGCGCAAAAAGCGTACGCGCGATCGGTCGCCACGATAGAGTCGACCGGGTTGCGTGCAGATGTCGATTCCGGTCACGGCGGCATCGGGGAAGGTATGCACGATGCGTTCGGTGACCATTCCGTCGCCGCAGCCGATTTCGAGAATCGTGGCCGGCGAACCAGAATGCTCACGAATCGCGGCGACGAGATCTCCGAGGTCGACGAACAGGCTGCGGTAAAGCTCGGAAATGAGTCTCTCGTGCCGTCCGAACAATCGACGCACTAAAGGGCCGATACGCAATCGGGGTCTCCGCAGAATCGCAAATACCTTCGCACCGAGTCGCACCCTACTGGGGAGGTCGGGAGGTCCATACGTCAGTCCTCACCGATTGTGACGGACGACCCGCCGTGGGGTCGGATGGATGCCAAGACTGTGAACCGGTACGCCACTTTACAATAAATTAACCC
>JAKADE010000297.1 GCA_021820785.1 Pseudomonadota bacterium | reverse complement strand
GACGAACCGCTCGATGCGCGGGTGTCGGCATTCTCGCGCGCCAGCGAGCGGATTCTCGCGGCGGCGGGCGCCTGGGAGCGGGTTGATGCGCGCCGCGTCCAGCCGTACGAGCGGATGTGCGTGTGGCCCGCACATCTACCGGCACGCAGCCCCGATGCGCTCCTCTTCGATGCCGCCGCCGTGGGCGAAGCGGACCTCGGCGCCATTGCGGAGAATCGGTTGGTGCAGTGCGCGGCGCTCGAGGCGTTCGAGGCGGCCGGCGGTACGATCCTCACTGGCGGATTCACGGGTCTGGCGATACGCGAGGAGGCCGTCGAGGTCCAACTCGGGGAGCGCACGCTGCAGTGCCGTCTGCTCGTTGGCGCCGACGGCGCACGCTCGCGCGTCCGCGAGAGCATCGGGATCGCTGTCCAGACGGCGAGCTACGGGCAGACGGCGATCGTTGCCAACGTGCGCACCGAGCGGCCGCACGAGCGCACCGCCTGGCAGCGTTTTCTCGGCGAGGGGACGCTCGCATTTCTGCCCCTCGCCGACGGCACCAGCTCGATCGTGTGGTCGATCGAGGAGTCAGCCGCACGCGAGCGGCTCGCGATGTCGCAGGCACAGTTCGAGGCGGCGCTTCAGGAGGCTTCCGCCGGCGTGCTCGGGACGCTTCAGTTGTGCACCGAGCGGACCGGTCTGGCGTTGCGGCGGCTGCGCGCCGAGCGCTTTGCCGCGGCGCGCTGCGCGCTGATCGGCGATGCGGCGCACGTCGTGCATCCACTCGCCGGCCAGGGGGTGAACCTCGGGTTGCTCGACGCGGCGGCACTCGTGGAGTGCGTGCTGCAGGCGCAGCACGTCGGCGAGGATCCCGGGGCGCTCGCCCCGCTGCGCCGCTACGAACGCTGGCGCAAGAGCGAGCTGGCGCCCATGGCGCTCGCCATCGACGGCTTCAACCGCTTTCTTGCCCACGGCCAGGGTCCGCTTGCGCGCGCCGCGCAACACGGGCTGGTCTGGGTCAATCGCAGCGAGGCGTTGAAGCGGCTGTTCATCACGCAGGCGCTGGGTCTGTCCGGTGAGCTGCCGGCCGCGGCGCGTCCGGGCGGCGCAGCGTTCAGCTGAGCGCGATGCGGTCGATCTTCGCCGCGCAGATGAAGTCGTTCTCGGACAGGCCCTTGATGGCGTGCGTGGTGTACTGCACGCGGCAGTAGTTGTAGCCGACTTCGAGGTCCGGATGATGGTCCTCGATGTTGGCGATGTGCGCGAGCGCGTTGACGAAGCTCATGGTGCGGTAGAAGTCCCTGAAGCGGAACTCCCGCCGCAGGTATGACCCCTCCGTCGACAGGACCCACTCGCTCGAGAGCTGCCGGGCCAGGGCCTCGGCCGCCTCGCGCGTCAGCGGCGCGACGCCGCCCTCGCAGGCCTTGCATCTGCGCTCGTTCAGTTCGCTCATCGCAGCACCTCGTGCCTGTCGCCCGCCGCGCCGTCAGGCCGCAGCCGTGTCCTGCGCGGACTTCTTCGTGAACCGGCGCGCCACGTAACGCTCGAGCAGTTCCTGGAACTCCTCGGCGATGTGATCGCCCTTGAGCGTGACGGTCTTCTCGCCATCCTCATATACCGGCGCGACCGGACGTTCGCCGGTGCCCGGCAGGCTGATGCCGATGTTGGCATGCTTGCTCTCGCCCGGACCGTTGACGACGCAGCCCATCACCGCGACGGTCATGTCCTCGACGCCGTCGTATTCGCGCCGCCACTCGGGCATGCGATGGCGGATGTGGCTCTGGATGCGCTGGGCGAGTTCCTGGAACACGGTGCTCGTGGTCCGGCCGCAGCCCGGGCAGGCGGTCACCAGCGGCAGGAACGCGCGCAGGCCCATGGTCTGCAGGATCTCCTGCGCGACGATGACCTCCTGGCTGCGGTCGCCGCCCGGCTCGGGCGTGAGCGAGACGCGGATGGTGTCGCCGATGCCGCGCTGCAACAGCACCGCCATGCCAGCGGTCGAGGCGACGATGCCCTTGGAGCCCATGCCGGCCTCGGTCAGCCCCAGGTGCAGCGGGTACTCGCAGCGCGCGGCCAGATCGCTGTAGATGGCGATGAGGTCCTGGACCCCGCTCACCTTGGCCGACAGGATGATCCGGTCGCGCGGCATGCCGAGCGCCTCAGCCCGCTCGGCGCTCTCGAGCGCCGAGAGCACGACCGCATTGCGCATGATCTGCTGTGCGCTCAGCGGCTCGGCGCGCTGGGCGTTCTCGTCCATGATGCGCGTCAGCAGGTCCTGATCGAGGCTGCCCCAGTTGACCCCGATGCGCACCGGCTTGCCGTAGCGGCAGGCCATCTCGATCATCTCGGCGAACTGCGGGTCGCGTTTGCTGCCGCGCCCGACGTTGCCGGGATTGATGCGGTACTTGGCGAGCGCCTCGGCGCAGGCCGGATGCTCGCGCAGCAGCTTGTGCCCGTTGAAATGGAAGTCGCCGATCAACGGCACCGACACCCCCATCTGATCGAGCCGCTCGCGGATGTGCGGCACGGCCGCGGCGGCCTCGGCGGAGTTGACCGTGATGCGCACCAGCTCCGAGCCGGCGCGCGCGAGCGACTTGACCTGCTGTGCCGTGCCTTCCGCGTCGGCCGTGTCGGTATTGGTCATCGACTGCACGACGATCGGGGCGCTGCCACCGACGCGGACCGCGCCTATCGTGACCTGGACGGAAGAACGGCGTGCAATGCTCGACATGGGGACCTGCCAGTGACTTCAGGGACGTTCGGGGTGAACCGGGGATTTTACCGGTCCGGGCCGCCCGCCGCGACCATCGGCGCAAGCGGGGGCGCGCCGCCGGCGCGGGCGGCTCCCTTCGGGACGCAAGGCTGGTATCATGCGCCGATTCCGAACACCAAGCTGCTCGGAGAGAGTCCGGCTCCAGGGTCGGGCCGCCGAAGGCGCAATTCCGCCCGGAAACGCTCAGGCACATGAACGGCAGCTTGCGCAGACTCTTGATAAAGGGGATCTGCGCGGGGTCTCTGGAGAGCGGCGGGCGCTTCGGCGCACCGACCCACCGAAGGGGAGAGGCGCCGAGGCGCCCGATCTCTCAGGTCACCGGACAGAGGGGCGGCAGGTGAGCGGCCTGCCGCTTTTTTTGTTTCCCCGGGAGGATCCGTGGCTCGACGAACCCCTTTATTCGCCCTTCATCAGTCCGCCGGTGCCCGAATCGTGGATTTCGGCGGCTGGGACATGCCCCTGCAGTACGGCTCGCTGCTCGCCGAGCACCATGCGGTGCGCCGCGCGGCCGGCGTGTTCGACGTCTCGCACATGTGCGTCGTGGACCTCCAGGGCGAGGGCGTGCGGCCCTTCCTGCAGAAGATTTTCGCCAACGACGTCGGCAAGCTCACCCTCCCGGGCAAAGCGCTCTACGGCTGTCTGCTCAATGAGCGCGGCGGCGTCATCGACGATCTGATCGTGTACTACCTCGGCGAGCAGTGGTTTCGGGTCGTGGTCAATGCCGGGACCCGCGATAAGGACCTGGCCTGGATCCGCCGCCACGCCGAGCCGTATGGCATCACCGTGCGCGAGCGGACCGACCTCGCGATGCTCGCGGTGCAGGGCCCTGAGGCGCGGGCGCGCGTCGCGGGGCTGCTGGCGCCGGCGCTCGCGGAACGTGCGCTCTCGCTCGGTGCGTTCTTTGGCGGCGAGATCGGTCGCTGGTTCGTCGCGCGCACCGGGTACACCGGCGAGGACGGCTTCGAGGTCATGGTGCCGGCCGAGGAGGCCGAGGCGCTGTGGCGCTCGCTCCTAGAGGCCGGCGTCGTGCCCTGTGGTCTCGGCGCGCGCGACACGCTGCGCCTGGAGGCCGGCATGAACCTCTACGGCAACGACATGGACGAGACCACCAATCCCCTGGAGTCCGGGCTCGCCTGGACGGTGGCCATGAGCACCCCGCGGGCCTTCATCGGCCGCGAGGCGCTCGAGGCGGCGCGGGCGCGCGGGCTGGAAGCGAAGCTCGTCGGACTGGTGCTCGAGGAGCGCGGCGTGCTGCGCGCCCACCAGCGCGTGTTCGCGCCGGGCATCGGCGAGGGGCAGATCACCAGCGGCACGTTTTCCCCGACGCTCGAGCGCTCCATCGCCCTTGCGCGCATTCCGATCGCCGCGCCCGACCAGGTGCAGGTCGAGGTGCGCGGCAAGCCGCTGACCGCGCGCGTCGTCAAGCCGCCCTTCGTGCGCCACGGCAAGTCGTTGGTCGGCTGAGCCGCGCACCGCCCGAGTGGCGCAGATCCATCGCATTCATCCACACACATCCCTCGATTCGACTCCACGGAGCGACGCATGAGCAAGGTTCCTTCCGATCTCAAATACACGCGGACCCACGAATGGCTGCGGACGCTGCCCGACGGCACCGTCGAGGTCGGTATCACCGACCACGCGCAGCATTCCCTCGGCGACCTGGTGTTCGTCGAAGTGCCCGAGGCGGGCCGCACGGTGACCGCGGGCGAGCCGTTCGCCGTGGTCGAGTCGGTCAAAGCGGCCTCCGACGTCTATGCGCCGGTGAGCGGTGAGGTCACCGAGGGCAACGGTGCGCTCGCCGGGGCGCCCGAGACGCTCAACACCGATCCGTATGGCGCCGGTTGGCTCGCCCGGCTGCGTCCCGCGGG
>JAKADE010000296.1 GCA_021820785.1 Pseudomonadota bacterium | reverse complement strand
GTTCGGAACGGTGGCGGTGCCCGAGCCGCGTGCCGCGAAAGCCGCGCAGCGCCTCGAGCGGCACGTCCGGCACGTTCACGTTCAGGATGAGGGAGGACTCGAGCGGCCGGGTGAGCATCTCGCTCACCAGGCGGTGCGCCACCGCCGCGGCCGTCTCGTAATGCCCGCCGCTGCCCGGCCGGGTGCACAGCGAGACCGCGAGCGTCGGCAGCCCGAGGAAGCGCCCTTCGATGGCCGCGGCCACGGTCCCGGAATAGAGCACGTCGTCGCCCAGGTTGGCCCCTTCGTTGATCCCCGAGACGACCATGTCGTGCACGTCTTCGAACAGACCGGTGATCGCCAGGTGCACGCAGTCCGTCGGCGTGCCCTGCACGCAGTACAGGCCCGGCTCGATCTCGATCACCCGCAGCGGCATGTCGAGCGTGAGCGAGTTGCTCGCGCCGCTGCGGTTGCGGTCGGGGGCGACGACGGTGAGCTCGCCGAGGTCGGCGAGCCGGCGGCGCAGCACGCGGATGCCGGTGGCGAGATAGCCGTCGTCGTTGCTGAGCAGGATTTTCACAGGCAGGGTGTAGTCTCGGCGAGGACGATCCTCGGGAAGGGCGCGACTATACTGGAAGCAAAATCGGCGGAGGTAGCGTGTGCGTATCGGACCGCGATGAGGATTGGCAGCTGTTCCGCGCCGCCATGCGCGGCGTGAAGCCGCTGCGGGGCGCGGTCGCGGACCCGCCGCGGCCGAAGCCACCGCCCGCGGCGCGCTTCTCGCGCGCCGACCGGCTGGCCGTCCTCGAGGAGAGCCTGAACGGCGCGGGCCCGGCCGACCCGGCTCTCGCCGCCGGGGACGAGCTGGTATTCCGCCGCGAAGGGATACAGCTCGGGGTGCTGCGGCGGCTGCGCCGCGGCGAGTACCGGGTGCAGGGCGAACTCGACCTGCACGGACTGACCGTGCCGCAGGCGAAGCAGGCGCTGCGCGAGTTTCTCTCTGAGGCGCTGGCACGCGACTGGCGCTGCGTGCGCATCGTGCACGGCAAGGGGTTGCGCTCCGGTCATCGCGGCCCGGTGCTCAAGGGCATGGTCGCGTCCCTGCTGCGGCGCATCGGACCGGTACTGGCCTTCGTCTCGGCACGCGCGGTCGATGGCGGCACCGGCGCCATCTACGTGCTGCTCGGCTCGTAGTCCTCGAGCACGAACAGTTCGCGCAGCACTGCCGTGGCGTACGCGCCGCGGGTGAGGCGGAACTGCAGCAGCACCCCGTCGGGCTCGATCTGCGCCTGGAGCTCGCGAACCGCCAGGCGCAGGCTGCGTCGCTCCTGGCGCAGGCCGGCGGCCTCGAGCAGCGCACAGGCTGCCGGAAACCGGCGCACGACCTCCGTCTCGAGCGCCTGCACGGCCCCCTCGCTGTCCGGCACGCCCTGCCCCCACAATGGCCCGCTCGGATGGATCTCGAGCCGGGCGGCACGCTCGCGCAGCGTCGCGTCCGGCACCTCAACCGCAAAATGACTGCCGCGCCCATCGAGCTGGGCCCGATCGCCCGCCTCGAGCGCGCACCAGCGGCCGGTGCGCACCCGCTCGCCGAGCACGGCGTTGAACAGCAGACTGCGCACCGCCGAGAGCACGAACCCGCGCTCGGACGGCCGCAACGCGCCCGGATCGGCCGGCAGGTTCTCGAGATTGCCGCCGTCGCGACCGAAGCGCTGCGGCCCGAAGTAGTTCGGCACGCCGTGCGCACCGATGTGCTCGAGCCGCGCCTGCAGGGCCTGTGCCCCGGGCGGCGCGCCGCGCGCCCGGATCCGGAACCGGTTGCCCTCGAGCGCCCCGCGCGGCAGCTTGCGCGTGTGGCCGTGCGCCTCGAGCACCTCGAAGCCCTCCCCGCGCACCTCGCTCCACTCCCCGGGCCCGCGCGCCGTACGCGGCACCGAGAACCACTGCACCGCGACCGCGCGCCGATCCTTCAGTCCGGCGTAACCGACCTCGAACGGCCGGCAGCCGCCGATGCGGGCGAGCTCACCGGCCACCCACGCGGTGTTGGCGTCGCGCTTGCGCACCCGCAGCAGCACATGTGCTCCGGCACCGGCGGGCTCGAAGCCCAGGCACTCCTCGACGCAGAAATCCTCCGGCTCGGCGCGCACCCGCACGCGGCCGAGCGGCGCACCGTACGCCCGCGGCGGATCGAGCGCCGCGGCGTGATCGCCGGACGGCGCGCGCAGCTCGCTCAATGCCACGCCGATGCGCCGAGCAGATCGCAGCGCCGCCCATCCATGACGGCGCTGACCGCGTTGGCGCTGTTGACGATGGTGCGTGCATAGCACTCGGGCACACCGTGGCCGCGGCGCTGGAACTCGTAGCGCTGCGAGCCGGACATGCCCGAGTGGCCGAGGAAGTTGAAGTTCGGATCGAACTGCAGCGTGTCGATGGCGCGCACGCGGTCGCTCAGCGCCTGGCCCGCCGCGCTGTCCCCGGACGGTCCGTTGCGCTCGCTGAAGTGCTGCAGCACCGAGGTGGTGACGGCGTAATCGCCGTTCGCCTGCTGCGCCTGGTCGTAATTGAGCGAGAGCGGGAAGCTCCAGGTGCGCACCCGGCGCTCGACCTCCCGGCCCGCCCCGCTCACCTGCGTGACGGTGCGCACGGCACTGGTGAGCGCGATCTGCTGGTCGTAGACGGTATTGTTGATCGTGAAGTTCTGCCGGTTGACGAACTGGAAGTCCTGCTCGACCGAGGTATTGCGCAAGCCGTCCGGCAGCTCGAGATAGCCCGAAAGGCGCGTGCGCACCGCGGAACTGACGCTGACCGAGCCGCTGACGCTGCCGCCGGCGCCACTTGCCAGATCGGCAGTGACGTTCGGGGCGAGCGCCGGTACGTCGACCTCAGTGACCGCACCGCGAAGCGCGCTGACGTGCATATCCTGGTACACCAGCAGGCTCGCAGCCACGGAGAAGTAGTTTCCGTCGTTGTACACGCTGACCGCGATGGTGTGCGGTTTGCCGTTGTCGAGCTCGGCGGCAAGCGGCGTCAGATCGACGCGGAACGGCTTGAAATTCAGCGTCTGCACGCCCGGCGTCGGCTGCCAGAGGAACGGGTCGATGCCGCCGGTGAAGATCCACGGCGAGACCGGCGCATAGGCAACGGTGCGCCCGTCGACCGCGACCACCACCTGGCGATAGCCGCTGCTGCCGCAGCTTTGCAGCTCCTGGACGTACTGATCGGGCACGCAGGTGTACCAGAACTCGTCCCCGATCTGGCTCTGCGCGGTGACGTCGAGGTACACGTGCGTCATGTTCGTCGGGAACGTGATCTGCTGCGAGAGCTGCTGCGCGGGCGTATCGAGGTAGCTCGGCTGGTTGGCGCTGTTGAGCGGATAGACCGCCGAGGGCACCGCGCCGCGGACGCTCCCGTCACTGCGCCCGTCGCGCTCCCCGCCCTCACCGCGACGAACCGCCGGGTAGAAATACAGATAGCCGCTGCCGTGGATCACGCCGGTGTAGGTGCTGTTGACGATATTGAAAATCGTCGCCGCTCCGGATTGCGGCTGCGCGAGCAGCGCGCTGTAGTCGGTCACGTCGCGCTCGACCGTCCAGACCGGACCGACGCTTGCGGTCGGCTCCGGCGTGGTGCCGAAATACAGCGCCGCGTTGCCGAGAAACACGTACGCGCTGCGGTCGTACTGCACCCCGGCGTTCTCGTTGAAGTGCGCCACGAACACGACTTTCGCCCACGGGCCGGGGCAGCCGGCCGGCGGGCTGTAGGTGAACGGCAGCGGCGCGTACACGTTGAACGTGTCGGACTGAAAGAGCGTCACGATGCACGGCCGGGTCGGCGGATGGGCGACGAGCAGATCGGCAGTGGCGACGTTCTGCTGACCGATCTGCGGCTTCGGCGGGATGTTCAGTCCGCCGCCGGCATCCCGGGCGCCGGCCGCCGCAAGCGGCAGTGCGAGACCCGCGAGCATGCCAAGCAGCACCGCGCGCAGTGCCGGTTTCAGTTGCGTTCGCATGACGACCCCCTGATGGTGCGGACCGCGATCCCCGTGGGCGGGAAGGCCGGCCCGGTGTGCTGTTGTGATTCGACGGCGACCCGGGGGCAACGCTAGCACGCGCGGCCCTGCGCTGCCAGCGTCCGCTCAGCGCGCCTCGAGCAGCAGCACCACGGCCTGGGCGCCGATGCCCTCGGCACGGCCGAGGAAGCCGAGCTTCTCGGTGGTGGTCGCCTTGACGTTGACCGCATCGGGCGGCACGTCGAGCAGCTGCGCGATGCGCGCGCGGATCACCTCGCGGTGCGGGCCAATCTTCGGCCGCTCGGCGAGCAGGGTCAGATCCGCGTTGCCGACGCGCCAGCCGCGCGCGCGCAGCAACCCGAGCGTATGGGTGACGAAGCCGGCGCTGTCGGCGCCCTTCCAGCGCGGATCGGTGTCACTGAAGTGTTGACCGATGTCGCCGAGCCCGGCGGCTCCGAGCAGCGCGTCGGTGAGCGCGTGCAGCAGCACGTCGCCGTCGGAATGTGCGAGCACGCCCTGGGTGTGCGCCACCCGCACCCCGCCGAGCATCACGTGCTCGCCGGGACCGAACGCGTGCACGTCGAAACCCGTACCGACTCTCATGCCGAGGCCTCCAGCAAAGCCGCGGCGAGGGTCAGATCCG
>JAKADE010000295.1 GCA_021820785.1 Pseudomonadota bacterium | reverse complement strand
AGCCATGGTGCCGGCGAGGGCGGCGATGATCCCAAACTTAGAGAAGCGATTCATGTTTCCAAACTCCTGGTGGGTTTTGCTTCCACGAGTGGAGTAGAGCAAGCCTCGTGCCAGTCCAAGTGAATTAAAGGATTTCAATGACTTATATTC
This sequence comes from Pseudomonadota bacterium, assembly GCA_021820785.1. The sequence goes on along the minus strand of JAKADE010000295.1, from coordinate 4,482 downwards.
ACTCGGCTCAGGATTTATCTCAAGACTGTAAAGAAATTCGACGCGGTCTGAACCTTCGGCTGGGCGATAAGTCAATTCGGTTCATCGATAAGTCAAACCCATCTCCCGAGCCCACGCCGCCGCCCGCCGGAGGCGGGCGGCGGCGTCATCCTCGGCCGGGCTCGTGTTCACGGTGGTAGCGGTGAATCGTCCAGAGATAGCTCTCCATCAGCGAGTCCTTGCCGAGGCGGGCCAGGACCCGGCGGCGGTGTGCCGGGTCATTCGTGCGCGCCAGCTGCGCCCGCGCCCGTGCAAAGTGATCGAGCTGGTGGCGGTACTGCCAGAGGAGCTCCCGGGCGGCCATCTTGTTCTGATGCAGCTCCCAGACCCCGAGCACCAGTGCGGGCAGGCCCAGGATGAACGCGAGCGCGTTGCCGAGGGAAATCCCGCTCGCCAGGGGCGTGTCCCAGGCGGTCCGACCCGCCAGGATGATCGCCCCGATGGTCACCAGAATGATCACGAACAGGATCCGGCGCAGCCGCAGCGTGCGCCGCCCGATGCGCTCGAGGCGCTCGACTCTGCGCGCGAAATAGCCGTGCTGGCGGTTGAGCCAGGCCGCCTCGACCGCTTCGAGTGACGGATCGTGCGCGTGCGGCGCGGGGCACTCGGTTGGGCGGCCGAGCCCGATCCGCACGCAGGTGAGCCCGCTGAATCCCTCGAAGCGGTGGATCCCGACCATCGCCAGGATGTCCTCGATGTCGACGAACGGATCGGCGCCGGCGACCGAGAGGTAGAGCTTCACCCGCAGCGTCTCGGCGAGCGCACGGTACATCAGGTGTTTGCTGAACCAGCGCCGTCCTTCGAGCAGGTAGAACAGGCCAAAACCCGACAGCAACACCAGCAGATACGCGAACAGGAGCAGGGGGCTTGCGACGAATTTGTCGTACGCCAGGTAGGACAGCCCCATCGCGAACGCGCTCAGTGTGAAGAAGACGAACAGACGATCGGAGCGCACCTGATCGTGCACCGCGAGCGCATCGGCCATGCGGTACTGCGCATTGATGCGCTCAAGCCACGGCCGCGAGGTGGGCGAGAGCGCCTCTTCGGGCAGGGCGCTGAGCAGTGAGCTCGACGGCTGCCGCGGTGCGCCGCGGGCGAGCAGTTCCCCGCAGTCGCGCTGGTAGGCGCCGAAGTCGGTCAGTTGTGCCTGGAGCCGCAGCGGCATCGATGCCGAGCGCAGCAGTCCCTCATCGCCGAGCCCCGACAGGTAGAAGGGGCTGGCCGCGTCCCAATCGGGCGGCGCATCCCCGCGGCGCGTGACGGGAATCCAATACACGAGCGGTGCGTCCGGCTCGAGCGGCTCGGCGCCGTCGGCGCCGAGCACCGGGCGGTCCTCCGGCTTTCGATCCGAGCGCAGGCCGAGGTAGCGCAGAACGGTGTCGGCCGTTCCGCCGGCGAGCACCGAGGGCTCCCCGTCCCACACGGCCAGCAGCAGATGGGAGTGCTCGATCAGGGTCCGGGTGAGATTCAGATTACGGGGTATCGCGCAGAGGCGGTGCGTACGACTCGTTCCGGGGCGTCCCGACTGGCTCGAGCGGCTGTTCCGTGCAGCGCACCTACGGGTGGGCCAGGAGTGTCGTGAGCGCTTCGAGCGCGGCCGGTTCGAAGTCCGCCGCGTCATCCGCCAGGGGCAGCGGTAGTATCGCATCGACAGTGAGACCCTCGTCGAGGGCGACTCGCGCGGCCAGCAGTTCAGTGCCGCTCGCCATGCCGGTCATGATCCGGATCGGCGTGTCCGGTAAGTGCGCGCGAATCTGCTCGATGAACGTCCGCAGGGTCGCGCGGACTCACTCGGTCTCCTGCGGATCGAGATCCCGGTGTCCCGAGACGCCGATGACGAAAGGTGCATCGCCGCTTGAGTCGCGCACCACGCTCCGCGGTGCCGATGCATCGGAATCAACGGCCGGTAGGCTGTGGGGACGGTCCGGGTTCATGCTGCGATGCGTATCGGGTGACGCGCCGCGCCGCAGCGACTGGACGATGATTCTGTATCAGGTGTGAAACGCAGGCAAATCGCGCAGCGCCGATAGACTGTCCTGCGGCGGCAGCGTACCATGTAGCGCAAACAACAAGGGTCGCCCTGAACAGGGAGGGTCCGTACTCATGCCGCGCTCGAGGGGGATGTCCGCAGGTGTTGTCTGTCCGGAAGTAGGACGATTGCCGATCCGCCGCCGCCCATGACCCACGCTGCAGTGCCCCTGATGTCGGGCGCCGTGCTCGATGAGGACGCCTGGGACGATCTTCTGAGCTTCATCGAAGATCGGCGCGTCATCCCGATCGTGGGTCCCGAGCTGCTCCTGGTGAACGTCGAGGGCCGGCCGAGACTGCTCTACGACTGGGTGGCCGAGCGACTCGCCCAGAAGCTCAACGTCGATGTGCGCGAGCTGCCGCCGCACTACACGCTCAATGACGTGGTGTGTCTGTTCCTCGCCAACCGCGGGCGGCGCGAGGAGGCCTACGTCCGTCTGCGCGGGATCCTGAAGGATGCCGAGTTCGAGCCTCCGCTTGCGCTGCGGCAGCTGGCGGCGATCACGGATTTCGATCTGTTCGTCTCGACCACGTTCGACGGGCTGCTCGAGACGGCCGTCAACCGCGAACGCTTCGGCGGGATTCCCTCGACCGAGGTGATCGCCTACACGCCGAACCGCGTGAACGATCTGCCCGCCGAGCGCGAGCGGCTGACCCGACCGGTGGTGTATCAGTTGTTCGGCAAGCTCTCCGCCTCGCCGAGCTACGTGATCTCGGATGAGGATCTGCTCGAGTACCTGTGCGCGCTGCAAAGCGAGCACCTCGCACCCGAGCGGCTCTTCCACGAGCTCGAGCACAATCATCTGCTCGTCATCGGCAGCAGTCTCACCAACTGGGTGGCGCGGTTGTTTCTGCGCATGGCCAAACGGCAGCGCCTCTCCGCGCCGCGCGATGTCGGGGAGGTGCTCGCCGATGATCACACGCTCGAGGACGAGCGGCTGGTGAGATTCCTGCAGCAGGTGAGCATGCACACCCGCATCTATCGCGGCGCGGAGCGGTTCGTGGCCGAATTGTCCGAGCGCTGGCAGGCGCGGCGCGGACCGGCCGCCGCGGCGGCGGCCGCGCCGGCGCGCTTTCTGCATCCGGCGCGCGAGATGCCCGACAACGCGGTGTTCATCAGCTACGCCCGCGAAGACCTGCCGGCGGTGCAGCGCATCAAGGCGGGACTGGAAGCCGCCGGGGTCACTCCCTGGTTCGACCTCGATCAGCTGGAAGTCGGCGATGACTTCGATCGCAAGATCCAACGCAACATCGCCCGCTGCTCGTACTTCATCCCGGTGATCTCCGCGAACACGCAGCGGCGCCTGGAGGCGTACTTCCGGCGCGAGTGGAACTACGCGCTCGATCGGGCCCGCAACATGGCCGACGGGGCGCTGTTCATCCTGCCGGTGAGCCTCGATGCCACGGGCGCCGCCGATGCCATCGTGCCGGAGCGCTTCCGGGCATTGCACTTCACGTCGCTGCCGGACGGGGCGGTGACCCCGGAGTTCGCCGCGCGTCTTGCTGAACTCACCCGGGCACGCCCGGCATGAGCACAGCCCCGCTCGGCGGCGCGACGACGGTCGATGCGAGCAATCCCTGGCTGGGGCTGGTCTCGTTCACCGAGGAGACCCGGGCCTACTTCTTCGGCCGCGACGAGGAGGTCGCCGAGCTCGCCCGGCGCGTGCAGCGCCGGCGCCTGACGGTGCTGTTCGGCAAGTCGGGGCTCGGCAAGACCTCGATCCTGCGCGCCGCACTGGCCCCGAAGCTGCGCGAGCACGGCTACTGTCCGGTGTACGTGCGCATCGATTACGGGCGCGACAGCCCGCCACCGGCCGAGCAGATCAAAGAGGCGATCCGCCGCGCCGCGGATGTTTCGGGCCACTGGTCCCAGGCCGGGGTCTCGGCGGCCGGGGAGTCGTTGTGGGAATTCCTGCACCATCGCGATGACGTGCTGCGCGACGCCGAGGGCGCCTCGCTGATCCCGCTGCTGATCTTCGATCAGTTCGAGGAGTTGTTCACGCTCGCGCAGGGCGATGAATTTGGGCGCGCGCGCGCCGCTGAATTCATCGAGGAGCTTGCCGACCTCGTCGAGAACCGTCCGCCGAAGGCTTTCGAAGCGCGGCTCGATGAGGACGAGAGCGCCGCGGAGCAGTTCGACTTCGAGCGCAGCGACTACCGCGTGCTGATCTCGCTGCGCGAGGACTACCTCGCGCCGCTCGAGAGTCTCAAGCAGATGATGCCGAGTCTCGCGCAGAACCGGCTGCGGCTCGGTCCGATGCGCGGGGCGCAGGCCCTGCAGGCGGTACTGCGCCCCGGCGGGGGCCTGGTCTCTCCGGAGGTGGGCGCCGAGATCGTGCGTTTCGTTGCCGGCGGCGCGGAACTGGAGCACGCCGAGGTCGAACCGTCGCTGCTCAGCCTGATCTGCCGCGAACT
>JAKADE010000294.1 GCA_021820785.1 Pseudomonadota bacterium | reverse complement strand
AGTCTCGGTACGGTGCTGAAAGTCCTACAGGCACTCCATCTGCGGATCTCGCTGCACCCGGCCTGATCGGAATGCCACTTGGACGCGCGGCTCGAACGTCACTTCACTGTACCACTTTTGTACCACTCGCCTGAAATACGGTGCAAGGCGATGCAGTGGATTGAAAGAAGCGGACCCCGAAAATTCAGTGTCGTAGGCTACAATCTCATGGGCGTTGATGTCGTTTCAGGCTGAACTTCCATGGGGCGCAAGGGGTCCCGAGTTCAAATCTCGGCGCTCCGACCAATCAAAAGATGGCCGAGAGAAAATAGCAAGAATTCAAAGCCATTCGATCCGTTAAACGCTGGATTTCATCCGTGTGCGGTGGGCCATCCGACCCGCCGCCCCCGGGGCGACTTGCGGAGGGTCTGATGAGAATAAGCACATCGTGCGTGGCCGTGGCATCGGCATTGACCGGACTGTGCCTGGGGGCTGCCGCGCAGGCGGCGCCGGCGCCGGCGCCGCCCGCCGGCCTCAGTGCGTACGTGCATCGGGCAATGACCCTGTGGAAGGTCCCCGGGCTCGCCGTCGGCATCGTCCAGGGGGGGAAGGTGGTCCTGGCGCGCGGTTACGGCGTGCGGGAGCTCGGCAAGAAGGCGCGCGTCGATGCCGATACGCTCTTCAGCATCGGCTCGAACACAAAGGCTTTCACGGCCGCCTCGCTCGGTCTGCTGGTGGCGCAGCACAGGTTGCGGTGGAACGACCGGATCATCCGATACGTGCCACAGTTCCGTCTCGGCAGCGCCTATGTGACGCAGGAGACGACGCTGCGCGATCTGCTTTCACACCGGACGGGTTATTGCGACCCGACCAGCATGTGGTACATGGCCGATGACACGGCGCGAGGCGTCATCGAGCGGCTGCGCTATCAGAAGGCCCGCTACGGCTTCCGGGCGCACTTCTGCTACAACAACACGATGTACCTCGTGGCGGCGCAAATCATCCCGCGGCTGAGCGGCATGAGCTGGAGCCGCTTTGTCACGAAGCATCTGTTGACGCCCTTGCAGATGACCCGCACCGTCACGAGCGAGGCGGCCCTCAAGGGTGTAACGGACGTTGCGGCGCCGCATGGCGAGGTGGGCGGAAAAGTCCGCGTGATCCGGCGCTACTGGAAGCACAACATGGACGTGTTCGCTCCGGTAGGCGCCATCAATTCGAGCGTTGCGGATTTGAATCGCTGGCTGCTCATGCTGCTTGCCGGCGGCCGCTACGATGGCCGCACCATTGTGCCGGCGCCGGTCCTTCGCGCAATGGAAACGCCGCAGGAGCCCATCCAGAGGGACACGGACGTCGGCCAGCTGCTGCGGGCGCTGACGCCCAAGGGACGGTTCTTTTCCTACGGGCTCGGATTCATTCTCGAGGAGTACGGTGGCCACAAGCTGATCTGGCATGCCGGCAACATCGACGGAATGTCTGCGGCGCTGGCAGTGCTTCCGGCAGAGCATGTGGGCGTGGTGGTGCTCTCCAACATGGACAGCAATTGGGCGCCGGAAGGCGTCATGTTCCATATACTGCAGACGTATCTCGGAATCGCGCACGACGACGTGAGCCGCAGGATGTACGTCCTCACGCAGAAAGAGAGAGCAAAGGCCAAGGCCGAGGCGCGGAAACTTGCGGCCACACGCGTGCGCGGAGCGAAACCACCGTTGCCGCTCGCAGCGTATGTGGGGCGCTATTCCGACAGGTTCTACGGAACGGCGCGCGTATCTGAGCGCGCGGGCCATCTGGTGCTGAAGATGGGAGACCCGATGTTCACGGGTGATCTGCAACCGTGGCACGACGAGACCTTCCGGGTCCGGTGGCGGTACCGCTTCTACGGCAAGGCATACGTAACCTTCGATGTCGATGCACACGGCAAGCCGAGCGAGCTGAAGTTCGCGCAGATGCGCAACCATTACGAGCGGACGGCAGGGCGCGGTGGGACGCCGCGCTGATGTGCCCGCAGGGTACTCGGCGGTCTGGCCGCCACGACTCTGATGTTGCGCGGCCGCGAACACCGAGCGTAAGCTCATCCGTAGATTCCTGGCGAATGGGCAGATGGCCGCAGAGACGTACGACGGGCAGGCTGGGGCGCGGCCGCGCGCAATCATCGCCGCGACCGTCGGTAATGCCCTTGAGTTCTACGATTTCTTCATCTACGGGCTCTTTGCCGTACAGATCGGCCGGGCGTTCTTCCCGGTAGCCAGTTCCTACGTCAGCCTGATGCTGTCGTTGGCAACGTTCGGGGTTGGGTTTCTCACCCGTCCGTTGGGCGCCATCGTGCTCGGTGCCTATGCCGACAGGGTGGGCCGCCGGCCGGCGATGGTCGTGAGCCTGTCAATGATCGGCATCGCCATGGTCGCGCTGGCGTGCATACCCTCATATGCCGCGATCGGCATTGCCGCGCCCATGCTGGCGGTGGTTGCGCGTCTGCTGCAGGGGTTTTCGCTGGGCGGAGAGGTCGGAGCGAACAGCGCATTTCTAGTTGAGACCGCACCGCCGGACCGACGCGCCGAGATCGTCTCATGGCAGGGCGTGAGCCAGGCCGTCGCGCTGGTCCTGGGAAGCCTCGTCGGGACCGTGCTCGCGGCGCTCCTTTCACCCGCAGCGCTCGACGGTTATGGCTGGCGTATCGCGTTCCTGATCGGGGCGGCGATTGTGCCGTGCGGATACTGGCTGCGCCGACATCTTGCAGAGACGCTGCACGCCGAGGACGCGCACTCCTCGCAGGCGGCCGACCGGTCATCGCCGGCTGGGGAGCAGCCCGGACGTCTGGAGCTGGCGCGCACGCACTGGCGAGCGATGGCGTTTGGCTTGATGGCGATCGCAGCGGGCACCGTCGGCACCTATATTTTTGTGTACATCGCCACGTACGCGCAGACGACGTTGCACCTTCCGGCACGCGCCGGATTCCTCGCGAGTCTCGCCGGATACAGCGTGGAGATCCCCTGCATCCTGATCGGCGGCCGTCTCTCGGACCGCTACGGGCGCAAGCCGGTTAACGTATGGGGAAATCTGGCGTTTCTGCTCGGCATATACCCCGCGTTCGTCTGGGTCGTCGAGGCGCGCTCGGCCACGGCGTTGATCTGGTCCATGGTCATCCTGAATGCCGCCTATTCGTTGCGCATGGGCTCGTTCTTCGCGGCATTCATCGAGTCGCTGCCGCCGAGAATCCGCAGCGGCGGCTTCGGCACCGTGTATGCCCTTTCCGTCGCGATCTTCGGTGGGACGACCCAGCTCGTGGTCACGTGGATCATTCACGTCACGGGAAGTGCGGTCGCCCCCGCGTGGTACCTGATCGGGTTCACCCTGATCGGGCAGATTGCGTACATGCTCTATCCGGAGACGGCACCGGTTCGCCTGCGCGCGAAAGCGGGGGCCGAGGCCGGGAACGGGACTGCAGTCGAATATTGAAGACGCCGTCGTTAAGTTGGAGCAAAGGGGGAGCCGATGTGCGACCAAGACGACTTCGACGCGATGAATTATGCGCGCTCCGCGAAGGTGTCGCGCCGGCAGTTCGGGGCCCTGGTGGCCGGCGCTGGTCTCGTATCGCTGCTGCCTGCGGTGGCGGATGCCGGGGCGGTTACCGGTTCGTCCGTCGACATCCGAACGCCGGATGGAATCTGCGATGCCTACTTCACGCATCCGAAGACGGGAGCGCATCCCGGTGTGCTCATGTGGCCCGACATCTTCGGGCTGCGGCCGACGTTTCAGGCCATGGCCGACCGGCTGGCCCGTTCAGGCTATGCCGTGCTGGTCGTCAATCCGTTCTATCGGATCCAGCGGGCGCCGACCGCACCGCCGCACCCCGACTTCAATGACCCGGCGACGCGCAGGGAGCTGATGCGTCTGATGCACTCGCTGACACCCGAGAAGACCGTCACCGATGCACGCGCTTTCGTGCCTTGGCTCGACGATCGACCCGCTGTCAGCAAGACGCGCAAGATGGCGAGCACCGGCTACTGCATGGGCGGACCGTTCACCCTGCGTACCGCCGCGGCCTTCCCCGATCGCATGGGCGCCGGCGCGACCTTTCACGGCGCCGGGCTGGTCACGGACAGGCCGGACAGCCCGCACCTGCTGATCCCGCACATCAAGGCGCAATACCTCATGGCCATCGCGGCGAGCGACGATGAGAAGCAACCTCAGGCCAAGACCATCCTGCGCGAGGCCTTCCGCAAAGCGCATCTCGAGGCGGAGATCAAGGTCTACCGCGGCACCCTGCACGGCTGGTGCGTGCCCGATTCAAGGGTCTATGACCCTGTCCAGGCCGAGAAAGCATGGGCCCGGCAGCTGGTGCTGCTGAAGCGAGCACTGGCGTAGCGTCGATCGGCCCTCGCGCGGCCGCCGTAATGAGCCGCAGTGTCGGGGGGCAGGAGAACTGAGGTCGGTCCCGTTTGGGTCTGCCTGCACGTCGACATCTGCGGGCGCTTCGATCCGGTGATTCGCTTTCTGCAGGCCCTGCGCCGGGCCTCGGATCCGTCGGCATTCCGGTGACCGAGGAATTTGGCACACTGCGCGTCCTGCGCCTCGCGCCTGTTTCGCCTGGAGTATCGTTCGCACATGAGACGGACCGCCCCCATCATCCTGTCGGCCCTGGTGCTGCTCCCTGCGAC
>JAKADE010000293.1 GCA_021820785.1 Pseudomonadota bacterium | reverse complement strand
TCTCCAGATACGAATTGACGCTGCACAGAGCGGGTCGGGAATCGCGTTCGCGCGACGCTGTACGCTGCTTCATTTCGCTGGCCACGCCTCCAGAGGATCCTGAGCCGTCGCTGGGCGCCGCCGGCGCTGGCGCACCCTGCGACGCGGCGCGAATGGTGCGCGAGAAGCTCATCCGATGCAAGAGCCGGCGCGAGTGTTTTTCAGTGCCGGTTCCGCCAGGCGCGCAGCGCCATCTGGAACGCGAGCCCGATGGCGATGAGACACGCGAGCGCGCTGGTCGCGAGCGTCAGATTCAACATCTGCTCGAGCGTGTGGTCACGCAACTGCGCCCAGCGGTCGGACGTCTGGGTGATCTCGAGACGGCCGATCACGCCACGGCCGCCGCGGCCGCGGATCGGTGCCATCGCGGTGATGCGTGTGCGGCTCTCCGGTCCGCTCAGGCGGCGGAAAAGTCGGGTCAGCAGCCCCGGCTGCGGCGCCGGAATCGCCGGGACGATCGGCTCTTCCGCGGCGGCGAGCCTGGCGCCGGACGGCGTGCTCACCGCGACCCGCAGGCCTGGCCGCACCAGTCGGCGCAGGTAGGCCGGCAACTGCGCCGAGGCGAGAATCAGGCCGCCGCGCGGTCGTCGGCCGGAGGGCCCGAGCATCCCGTAGCGCAGCGGCGGGCCGCCGCGGCCGCTGCGGTCATCGACGGCCACGCCGAACGGACCGCCGAGCATCGACAACGGGAGGGACAGTTCCAGCTCGAAGCCGCCCGGCTGCACCTGAAGGGCGCCGACGATGCGCGGATCGACCACGGCGCGCCGCCGGCCGTACTCGCCGCGCACGATACGGTGTGCGATCACCGGACCGGGCCCGGTAAGGGCCAGGAATTCCGCATGCGGGTGTCCCTGCGGCCCGACGAAGCCGAGCCAGATCCGATCGCCCCGGGTGCTGCGCCGCAGCGGGTTGGCGAGTGGCGCGTCGAACACCAGGTGCGGGTCGGTCACGCGCAGCAGGACATAGAGCATCCGGTCGTTGACGCCGGTGAGGATATCGAACCGATGCGGGCCCTGTCCGTAGCGGCGCCAGAGCCGGCTGCGGGTCGGCCAGCCGCCGCTGTAGCCGTCGGCATAGACCGGCGCGGGCAACACCGCCGGGATCAGGTCGTACGGGCCGGGCGTGGTGCCCTGGTCGGGGAAGCGATACAGCAGGCGCATGCGTCCCTGCAGCGAGGCGGCCAGCGAGGCGGCCAGCGAGTGCAGATCCTGCCGTTCGCTCTGGCGCAACGCCGCCTCCATCTGCCGCGCGTAGCGGACCCCGTCCCACGGCAGCACCAGCGTGACCAGCACGAGCAACAGCAGCTTCAGCCAAGGTCGCATCAGATTCTTTAAGCCATCTTTCAGGCGGGGCGCTTATAGTTCAGCCACCGCGTGAGGGGAACGCACCACACCAACTATGAAGATACCCGAGATTCTGATCGTCGAAACCGTCCATCAGCCGGGCAGCCTCGCCAAGGTGCTGCAGGTCATCGCCGATGCCGGGCTGACCATTCAGCACCTCTCGGCGGTGCGGCGGGTGCCGGGCCACACCCTCTGGGAAATCACCCTGGAGATGGACGAACAGGCCAATAGCGATCTCTACGAGCGCATTGACCAGCTGCCCAATGCCCGCTTCATCGGCAAATCCGACCGCGTCTTCAATCGCCACCGCGGCGGCAAGATCCGCACCGTCGCCAGCCTGCCGATCAACACCCAGCAGACGCTGCGCGACGTATATACCCCGGGAGTGGCGCGTGTGTGCCTGGCGATTCGCCAGAATCCGGCACTCGCCCACGAGTTCACCAGCATCGACAGTACGGTGGCCGTGATCACCAACGGCACGGCGATCCTGGGGCTCGGGAACATCGGCCCGCTGGCCGGCCTGCCGGTGATGGAGGGCAAGGCGGCACTGTTTGCGGACCTGGTCGGACTCTCCGCCGTGCCGATTCTGCTCGAGGAGACCCGGCCGGAGAAGATCGTCGAGCTTATCAGCGGGATTCATCTGTCCTTCGGCGCGATCCAGCTGGAAGACTTTGCTGCCCCGGAGTGCTTCCAGATCGAGGCCCAGCTGCGCGAGCGGCTCGGCAAGCCGGTGATGCACGACGATCAGCATGGCACGGCGGTCGTGGCCCTGGCGGCGCTCATCAACGCCGCGCGGCGGGCCGGGCGCAGCCTGGCGGACAGCACCGTCGGGCAGATCGGCCTCGGCGCGGCCGGCACGGGCATCGTGCGGCTGTTGCGCGCCTACGGCGTCACCCGGGTGCTCGGCGCGGACCGCAATCCCGCGGCGATTGAGCGCATTCGCTCGCTCGGGGCCGAGGGGGCGAGTCTGGAGGAGATCCTGCAGCGCGCGGACATCGTGGTCGCGACCACAGGGGTGAAGGACTTGATCCGTCCGCAGTGGATCCGTCCCGGACAGGTCATCCTGGCGCTCTCGAACCCGGATCCGGAGATCGAGCCGCACGTGGCGCGCGAGTGTGGCGCGGCGTTCGCCGCGGACGGCAAGGGCATCAACAACGTCCTGGCTTTCCCGGGGCTGTTCAAAGGCGCGCTGGCGGCCAAGGCGACGCATTTCACCGATGCGATGCTCATGGCGGCGGCCCAGACGCTGGCCGAGATTGCCCCGCTCACCCAGGAGGACGCGCTGGTGCCCGACCCGCTCGACAAGAGCGTGCACGAGCGGGTGGCCGCGGCAGTCCAGGCGGCCTACCAGCCGTAACCGGCGCCGGGGTCCGTCTCAGGCCGGGACCGGCTCCGGCGTCATCATGCCGCGCAGCTTGCCGAGGGCATTGGCTTCGATCTGCCGGATGCGCTCGGCGGAGATGCCGTACTCGCCAGCGAGTTCGTGCAGCGTGGCCTTGTCCTCGCGCATCCAGCGCCGCTCGAGAATGTCGCGGCTGCGCTCATCGAGGCGCTCGAGCGCACTGCGCAGGCGCAACGAGGAGTCGCTTTCCCATTCGGCGTCCTCGACCTGTTCGGCCGGATCGGCGTCCGGGGCGGGCAGGTAAGCGGCCGGGCTGTACGTTTCCTCCTCGTCCGCATCCGGAGACGGATCGAAAGCCATGTCATGCGCCGCCAGGCGCTTTTCCATTTCCGTCACTTCCCCGGGCGTGACGCCCAGGTCGCGGGCGACGGCCGCGGTTTCCTCCGCGGACAGCCAAGTGAGGTTCTTTTTCATCCGCCGCAGGTTGAAGAACAGCTTGCGCTGCGCCTTGGTGGTGGCGATCTTCACCAGGCGCCAGTTGCGCAGCACGTATTCGTGGATTTCGGCGCGGATCCAGTGCACCGCGAACGACACCAGGCGCACGTTCAGCGCCGGGTCGAAACGCTTGACGGCCTTCATCAGCCCGACGTTGCCTTCCTGGATGAGGTCTCCGAACGGCAGGCCATAGCCGCGGTAGCCGCGCGCGATGTGCACCACGAAGCGCAGATGGGCGAGCACCAGCTTGCGGGCGGCATCGAGGTCCGCCTCGTCGCGGAACCGGACGGCGAGCGCATGTTCCGCCTCGCGGTCGAGGACCGGAATGCGGCTGACCCGGTCCACGTAGGCATCGACACTGCCGACGGGGCCGGCGAGCGCACACTCGTAGGGCCGGGCAACCAATGCAGTCGCTGTACTCATGGGAGCTCCCAGATCGCTATGGGCCAATTTTAGCACTCGCGTCTTTTGAGTGCTAATTCCCCCCGGAGTTCGGCGCGCCAGGATATTTTTATTGTAAAGATTAAGGTTAAGCGGAATTTGCGGTGGCGGGCAAAGCTCGAAATGTGTCAATTTTCAGGAACTTTTGAGTGCCGCCGGCTAAGCTCCAGGCACTGCATTTTGCGATTGATTCACCGGCCATAGCAGCATGAAGGGGACCGACTTGGCGACGACGGCGACGACAGCACATTCCGATTTGAAGTACGACGGCCTCAGCATCCTGCTGCACTGGCTTACTGCCCTGCTCGTGATTGCGCTCTGGGCCCTCGGCCAGTCGCTGAGCTTCTTCCCCAAGGGCGCGCCGCGCCTGACCGCGTTGTCGGTGCACATGGCGCTCGGACTGCTGGTCGGCGTCGTCATCCTGGTGCGGATCGGCTGGCGCTCATCGGGCGGCCGGCGGCTCCCGGCAGCCGATGAGGGTCTGCTGAATCTGGTCGCGAAAGGAGCCCATTACGGCCTGTACCTGCTGCTCGTGCTCACGGTGGGCTTCGGCGTCGCGCGGGCCTGGGTGCATGGGCTGCACGTGTTCGACTGGTTCACCTTCCACCGGCCTGCTTTTGCGACCCCCGGAGTCATCCACACCGTGAGCGAGACCCACAGCGACCTCGCGGATCTGCTGGTGATCGTGGCCGGTCTGCATGCTGCCGCGGCGCTGATGCACCATTACGTCATGCGCGACTCGGTGCTGCGGCGCATGCTGCCGCGCCGGCGCGCCGAGTAGCGCGGCGCCTCTTCCGGCCGGCGCGCCCGCCCGCTACGCTGGACGCTCCCGTCCCGCTGCGGGCCTGCGCCCGGCTGCGAGTGCCCATGCCGGAACTTCCCGAAGTCGAGACCACGCGCCGCGGCATCGAGCCGCACGTGCTCGGCAAGACCATCGTCGCGTTCGAGCTGTACCAGCCACAGTTGCGCTGGCCG
>JAKADE010000292.1:2408-4649 GCA_021820785.1 Pseudomonadota bacterium | reverse complement strand
CGCAGAAGGCGCGCGCCTCGGGCATCCACCTGGTGCTCGCCACGCAGCGCCCCTCGGTCGATGTGATCACCGGTCTGATCAAGGCCAACATTCCCTGCCGCATCGCCTTCCAGGTGTCCGCCAAGGTCGACTCGCGCACCATTCTCGATCAGATGGGCGCCGAGACGCTGCTCGGACACGGCGACATGCTCTACCTGCCCTCCGGCACCGCGCTGCCGACGCGTGTGCACGGCGCGTTCGTCTCCGACCAGGAAGTGCATCGGGTGGCCGAGGCGCTGAAGAAGCTCGCGCCGCCGAACTACGTCGAGGAAGTGCTCGACGGCCCGCAGATGCCCATTCCGGGACTGCCCGGCGAGGAAGGCGAGGGCGGTGCGGGCGCGGAGCCTGAGCAGGATGCGCTCTACGACGAGGCGGTGCGCATCGTCACGACCGAACGCAAACCGTCGATCTCCTACGTCCAGCGGCGTCTGAAGATCGGCTACAACCGCGCCGCGCGACTGCTCGAGGCGATGGAAATGGCCGGCCTGGTCGGCCCCCTGCAATCGAACGGGTCGCGCGAGGTGTTGGTGCCGGCGCGTCCGGAGGACTGATTCCCATGAAAACACTGGTGTCCCGGATGGCGCTCGCCGCCGTCCTCGGCGGACTGCTGGGCGCGGTGCTGCCGGCCGCCGCCGCACCGGCCGCGCCGCGCACGCAGGCGCCGACGCCGCTCGATCAATTTCTCAGCCGTCTGCACACGCTCCGGGTGAGTTTCCGCCAGACGCTGGTCGATGCGCACGGCGCGCTGCTGTCGCGCTCGGCCGGCACGCTCATCGTCGAGCGGCCGGGCAAGTTCCGCTGGAGCATCCATCCGCTGCCCGCGGCGCAGGGGGCGAGTGCCGCCGGTGCCGGTCAGCTGATGGTGGCCGACGGACGTAACCTGTGGTTCTACGACCGGGACCTGGCGCAGGTGACGGTGCAGCCGGTGACCGCCGCGCTGTCGGCGACGCCGGCGATGCTGCTGTCGGGTACGGTGGACGTGCGCTCGCATTTCACCGAGCGCATGGCCGGCGTGCGCGAGGGGCTCACCTGGGTGTTCGTCGAGCCGCGCCATGCCTCGCGGGCAGACTTCCGCAGCGCGCTGTTCGGGTTCGCGCACGGCACGCTCAAGCGGATGATTCTCGAGGACACGCTCGGGCAGGAGGCCACCATCGTGTTCGAGACGGTCGCGCTGAACGCACCGGTGAGCGCAGCCACCTTCGAGTTCACGCCCCCGAAGGGCGTGGACGTGATCGGCAAGCCCGCGCAGTGAACCCCGCCGAGCCCCCCCGGTCCGATCCGGCGCGGCCGCTCGCCGACCGGATGCGCCCGCGTACCCTCGAGGAGGTTGCCGGGCAGGGGCATCTGCTCGCGCCGGGCAAGCCGCTGCGTCAGGCGATCGAGTCGGGTCGGCTGCACTCGCTGGTGCTCTGGGGACCGCCGGGGACCGGCAAGACCACCCTGGCGCGGCTGATCGCGCAGAGCAGCCACGCGCAGTTCATCGCGCTCTCGGCCGTGATGGCCGGGGTGAAGGACATCCGCGCGGCCGTGGATGCGGCGCGTGCGGAACGCGAGCGCAGCGGACGGCCGACGGTGCTGTTTCTCGATGAGGTGCATCGGTTCAACAAGGCGCAGCAGGACACGTTTCTGCCGTACCTGGAGGACGGTACGCTCACCTTCATCGGCGCGACGACGGAAAATCCATCCTTTGAAGTGGTGAGCGCGCTGCTGTCACGGGCGCGCGTCTATGTGTTGAAACCGCTCGCAGAGGAGGACCTGCTGCGTCTGTTGCGCACGGCGCTCACCGATGCGCAGCGCGGTCTCGGCGCGCTCGCCCTCGAGGCCGATTCGCAAGCCCTCCAGCTGATCGCGCGCGCGGCGGACGGTGACGGCCGGCGTGCGCTCAATATGCTCGAGCTCGCCGCCAGTCTCACCGAGGCGGCCGGTCCCGGCGCACACCTCACGCTCGAGCGGGCCACCGAGGTGGCGAGCGGCACGCGGCGGCGATTCGACAAGGGAGGGGAGCAGTTCTACGACCAGATCTCCGCGCTGCACAAGGCGGTGCGTGGCACCGATCCGGACGCGGCGCTGTACTGGTTCGCGCGCATGCTCGACGGTGGCTGCGATCCGCTCTACATCGCGCGCCGCGTGGTGCGCATGGCGGTCGAGGACATCGGGCTCGCCGACCCGCGCGCCTTCGCCCTGGTGCTCGATGCATGGGAA
>JAKADE010000292.1:0-2398 GCA_021820785.1 Pseudomonadota bacterium | reverse complement strand
TGACCGCCTCGGCAGCCCCGAGGGGGAGCTTGCGCTCGCCAACGCGGTGGTGTATCTCGCCTGCGCGCCGAAGAGCAACGCGGTCTACGTCGCGATGGGGGAGGTCAAAGCCGACATCGAGCGTTTCGGCACGCTCGAGGTGCCGCTGCGACTGCGCAACGCTCCGACGCGGCTGATGGAGAATCTCGGCTACGGCCGCGGCTATCGGTACGCGCACGACGAACCGGGCGGCTACGCCGCCGGAGAGCGCTACCTGCCGGATGAACTGCCCGATCGGCGATACTACCGGCCCGTGCCGCGCGGTCTGGAGATCAAGATCGGCGAGGCGCTGGCCAAATTGAGGAACCTGAAGTCATGATCGATCCGAAGCTGGTGCGTTCCGACCCCGAGGCCGTGGCGCGCAACCTCGCGCGCCGGGGGCACGTGCTCGACGTTGCGCGGCTGCGCGCGCTCGAGGAGCAGCGCAAGGCCGCGCAGGTCGAGGCCGACCGGGTGCGCGCCGAGCGCAATGCCACGGCCAAGGCGGTCGGCATGGCCAAGGGCCGCGGTGAGGATCCGAGCGCGCTCATCGCGCGCGGCGAGCAGCTCACCGGAGAACTCGCCTCGGCCGAGCAGGCGCTGAACGCGGTGCAGGGCGAACTCGAAGCGTGGCTCCTGACGCTGCCGAACCTGCTGCACGAGTCGGTGCCGGCGGGCGGCGGCGAGGACGACAACCTCGAAGTGCGCCGCTGGGGCGAGCCGCGCGTGTTCGAGTACGAGCCGCTCGATCACGTGGCGATCGGGGAGCGGCTCGGGGGCCTGGATTTCGAGGCGGCCGCGCGCATCTCCGGAGCCCGCTTCGCGGTGATCCGCGGAGAGCTCGCCCGGCTGCACCGGGCGCTGGCGCAGTTCATGCTCGACCTGCACACCGAGGAGCATGGTTACACCGAGGTGTACGTGCCGTATCTGGTGCAGAGTCAGGCGCTGATCGGCACCGGGCAGCTGCCGAAGTTCGAGGAGGACCTGTTCGCCGTGCGCGGCCCGCAGGGCTTCTACCTGATCCCCACCGCCGAGGTGCCGGTGACCAACCTGGTGCGCGAGCAGATCGTGCCCGCCGAGTCGCTGCCACTGCGCTTCGTGTGTCACTCGCCGTGCTTTCGCTCCGAGGCGGGCTCGGCCGGCAAGGACACCCGCGGCATGATCCGCAGCCACCAGTTCGACAAGGTCGAAATGGTCCAGATCGTGCGCCCGGAGGATTCCTACCGCGCGCTCGAGGAGCTCACCGGGCACGCCGAGCAGGTCTTGAAGCGCCTGGAGTTGCCGTTTCGGACCGTCGCGCTGTGCGGGGGCGACATCGGCGCGAGCAGCGCCAAGACCTACGATCTGGAAGTCTGGCTGCCCTCGCAGCGCCGCTACCGGGAGATCTCCTCCTGCAGCAACTTCGAGGCCTTCCAGGCGCGGCGCATGCAGGCGCGCTGGCGCACCCCGCAGGGCAAGCCCGAGCCGGTGCACACCCTGAACGGCTCGGGACTCGCGGTCGGACGCGCGCTGGTGGCCGTGCTCGAGAACTATCAGCAGCCCGACGGCACGGTGCTCGTGCCGGCGGCGCTGCGCGCCTACCTCGGCGGGCGGGAGCGGCTCGGGGCTTGAGTGCTCGGCGCTGCGCGCCCGAGACCGCTGACAGATCGAACGACTCCGGGGGGAGAGATGACCGCACTCAGTAAATCGCTCAAGCCGCGCCATCTGGAGATGATCTCCATCGGCGGGATCATCGGGGCAGGCCTGTTCGTCGGCAGCAGCGCCTCGATCGCCGCCGTGGGCCCGGCGATCGTGCTGAGTTACCTCATCACCGGGACGCTGGTGCTGCTGGTGATGCGCATGCTCGGGGAGATGTCCCTCAGCATGCCCAACGTCACCTCGTTCACCGAGTTCGCGCGCGAGGGACTCGGGCCGTGGGCGGGATTCATCGGCGGCTGGCTGTACTGGTATTTCTGGATCATCGTGGTGCCGGCCGAAGCGATCGCCGGGGCCAACATCCTGCACGTGTGGATCCCGCAGGTCCCGACCGGACTGCTCGGCTGCGTGCTGATGGGGCTGATGACCGGTGTGAACCTGATGTCGGCCCGCTCGTACGGGGAGTTCGAGTTCTGGTTCGCCTCGATCAAAGTGGCGGCGATCGTGGTGTTCATCGCGCTCGCCGGGGCCTTCGTGCTCGGCTTCAGTGACCCGCACGGGGCGAGCCTGCACAACCTCGTCGCCCACGGCGGGTTCATGCCGCGCGGCCCGGTGTCAGTGCTGGCCGGAGCGGTGACGGTGTTCTTCTCCCTCACCGGGGCTGAGATCGTCGCGGTGGCGGCCGCGGAGTCCGCCGATCCGTCGCGCGCGATCTCGCGGCTGACCAGCTCGATCATCCTGCGCA
>JAKADE010000291.1 GCA_021820785.1 Pseudomonadota bacterium | reverse complement strand
GGTGGAGTCGGTGCTGTCGAAGACGCTCAACCAGCTCCGTCGTGCGCAGCCGTTCCTCGCGCAGCTGAGCGAGGATGGCGGCGCCGCCGAAGTGCTGATCAGCCTGTTTGCCCGCGAAGTGTTCAGAATCGAGCTGCCGCCGGATGACTTGGCCGTGCTCGGCAAGCTGCACCTGACTGTCGTCCTCGAGGTGCATCCCCACTCCCCGCTCACTGCGCCGCCGTCGAGATCGAATTGACTGCGGCCCCGCCGACTTCCCACACCATGCCCGATCACACGACACGTTCCGCAGAGGCCGCACCCCGCAGAGCACGCGCCTACCGCATGGCGCGAGTCCGGCCAGCGCCGGAGCCGCACACCATAGGCACCGGCCTCGGTGCAACTGCGGCCCAATCCCGCCCGCCGCACCGCCGGGATGCTCGCAGGCTGCGTCGCGTCAGCTCCCGGCACGGACGCTCAGCACGGGCACGCGGGCCGTGTCGCGCATTCGAGCGCGCTGAGTGATCACCCTCACGTTTTGGGAATTGAGCACTGAATCGATGACGTTCGTTCGCGGCGCCTACTTCAGGATTTGTGCCGATGCGACGCTGCGCGGACCCGACAACGCCGTCGCGGCCCGCTATAGCGGCGGGCTCTGGCAGGTCGCGCGCAGGAAGCACAGGGTGCTCGAGTGCCGCACCGCTCTCTATCTTCGCGTGACGGGCGCTGACGGCCAACGCAAGCGCATCGGGCCGTATGAGTGCCTCAAGGTGGCCGGCGGTGATCTGTTCTCGAACGACCTCTATCTGGGCACGCATGCGCCCCGGGAATCACAGCCGCTGCAGGCGCACATCTGGAGTGAGATCGCGCTGCTGCCCGAGGTTTGATCGGCGGCGCGGCCCTCAGTGCGCGTTGCGCGCCACGAGCATGCGCAGCCGTGCCGCACGTTCCTCCGCGAACAGCGTGCCGGCCGGCGGATGGTTGCGGAAATACGCCAGGATGCCGCGGAAGATCGCATCGGCGATGCGCTTCTGGTACCAGGGCTGGGTCAATTTCGCCGCTTCAGTCGGATCGGACATGAAATCCGTCTCGACCAGCATCGAGGGAATGGTGGGCGACTTCAGCACCACGAATGCGGCCTGCTGCACCGTCATCTTGTTCACCGGCACCGAGCGGTCGAGCGCAAGCAGGACGTCGTGAGCCGCGACCACGCTGTGCGCGATGGTGGTGGTCTGAGACAGGTTCAACAGCACACTGGCGAGCGTGTGCGACTTGTTGCGCAAACGGACGCCGGCCAGATCATCCGAGGCGTTCTCCCGGGCGGCCAGGATGCGGGCCGCTTCGTTCGAAGCGCCATGCAGCGACAGGATGTACACCTGAGCGCCCTCGACGTTCGGATCGTCGCAGTCGTTGACGTGAATCGAAACGAACAGATCGGCATGATCGCGACGCGCGATGCGCATCCGGTCGCGCAGTGTCAGGTAGACGTCGCTGTCCCGGGTCATGGTCGCGCGCATCCCGCGCTGCTGATCGATGCGCTGCGCGAGCAGCCGGCCGATGGCGAGCGTGATGGTCTTTTCCATCGTGCCGTGCGGCCCGATGGTGCCCGAGTCGATCCCGCCGTGGCCCGGATCGACGGTGACGATGATGTCGCGCCCGTCATCGAGCGGGGTCAGCCGGGTGCGGATCGCGCGCGGCGGCCCGATGGCGCGCCGCGGCGCGGCCGGACCGAAGCCGTTCAGTTCGATGAGCAGTTGCCGCCCGGCGCGCGTCGGACGCAGCCACACCAGACGCATGTGGGCCGCCGAACCGGTGATGAAGACCAGGCGCAACGCGCCGTTCGGCCGCAGGCCCATGCGTACCCCGCGCACCCAGCCGCGCGTCTGCGGCAGGCGCAGTCCGGCGCCGGCGCGCGTGCCGAGCAGGTCGATGACTTCCCGGTCCGGGTCGGTCAGCCGGAAATAATGCGCCCGAGTGAAGCCCCCCAGTTCGAGCCGTGCGGTGGCGGCATGGGCCGAACTGGACACCCAGACTCGATTCAAATGATCCACGCCGGCGTGCGCGGCGCCGCCCGCGCCGGCGCCGAGCAGTGCAATCGAGATGTAAAATACCTTCCTGATCATGGGCTTCGCGGCATTCGTTGAGGCGTAATCTACGAGCCGCGAGCCCTCATTTCAACTTGAATCGCGCGCGCAGCGCGCCAGCCAGGCTTCACCGGCAGCGGTGCCGCAGGACAGTCGGGCCTCATGCCCCTCCCCGGCGACGCTGAGCGCGACGGTCACATCGGGCGGCGGCAGGCCGCCGTAAGCCCGCTGCGGCCACTCGATCAGCCACAGACATCCGGGCAGCGCCCACTGCTCGAGGCCCAGGTGCTCGAGCTCCTCCGGCGTGCGCAGCCGGTACAGATCCAGATGCACCACCGTCTGACCGTCGAGCGGGTACAGCTGCAGCAGCGAATAGGTCGGACTGCGAACCGGCCCGGTGATGCCGCACGCGCGCAGAAATCCCTGCGCTAACGTCGTCTTGCCGGCACCCAGATCGCCGCACAGATACAGCACCGCGAGCGGCGCGTGCCCGTCGGGCCGCGCGCGCGCCAGACGCGCACCGAGCGCTTCGGTGGCCGCTGCGCTGTTCAGAAGTTCAGACAGCGGCGCAACTCCTCGATCAGATCCCCGGCGAGCAGCCCGCGCTCCCCGCCGCGCGCCGCGGCGTCTCCCGCCAGCGCATGGGCGAGCA
The DNA here is from genome assembly GCA_021820785.1 of Pseudomonadota bacterium. Next base: position 1,937 of record JAKADE010000291.1, on the reverse strand, counting down.
CCCCGGCGCGCGCGGCGCGCCACGGGTCGCGGCACTGGGCGAGAATTCCGGCGATCAGCCCGGTGAGCACATCGCCCATGCCGGGGCTGGCCATGCCGGGATTGCCGTGCTCGCACACCGCCGCCACGGCCCCGGAGCGGCCCACCAGCGTACCGGCGCCCTTCAACACCACGACACCGCCATAGCGAGCGAGCAGGGCCTCGAGGGCGCCAAGCCGATCCTCCTGGATCCGTGCACCGCTCGTGGCGAGCAGCCGGGCGGCCTCGCCCGGATGGGGCGTCAGGACCCAGCCGGCCGGCGGCGCGAGTCGCGGCCCGGCGGCGAGCAGGTTGAGGGCATCGGCATCGACCACCAGCGGTTTGCCGCAGCCGAGTGCCGCCTCGAACGCCTCGCGCGCCCAGGCGTCCTGTCCGAGTCCGGGTCCGACAGCCACCAGATCACAGCGCTGCGCGAGCGTGTGCACCACCTCAGGTCGCGCCAGCGGCACGCACATCAGTTCCGGACGCGCACTCACCACGGCGGCGAGGTTCTGCGGCGCGACCGCCACCGTGACCCGCCCGGCGCCGGCGCGCAGACAGGCCTCCCCCGCGAGCCGCGCGGCCCCGGGCATGCCCGGCCCGCCGCCGACGATTAGGACGTGACCGAAATCCCCTTTGTGGGCGGCGCGGGCCCGGCGCGGCAGGGCGCGCTCCAGATCCGCCGCCACCAGCCGCTCCAGGCGCGCCGCCGGCACCTCGGTCAGGCGGCCCGTGAGGCCCAGATCATCGAACACCAGCGCCCCGCAATGCTCGGGCCCCTCACCGAGCAGCAGCCCCGTCTTCAGCGCCACGAACGTGACCGTGCATTCGGCCCGCACGGCGGCCCCGAGCGGCAGGCCGCGGTCGGCATCCAGACCGGAGGGCACGTCGAGCGCCAGTACCGAGCGGCCGCTGGCATTGAGGGCATCGATGATGCCGGCCAGCTCGGGGCGCACGGCACCGGAGAGTCCGGTGCCGAGCAGCGCGTCGACCAGCACCTCGGCATCCGCCAGCGCCTGCACCGTGAACGGCTCGATCGTGCCGCCGGCCGCCCGCCACGCCTCACAGGCCTCGAGCGCAGCGCCGCGCAGGCGCTCCGGTGGACTCGCTGCGAGCACGCTGACGCCGCAGCCGGCGGCACGCGCCAGCCGCGCCAGGACATAACCGTCGCCGGCATTGTTGCCCGGACCGCAGACCACGGCGATCCGCCAGACCCCCGGCCAGCGCTCGCGCAGCGCACGCAGCGCCGCCTCCCCGGCGCGCTCCATCAGCGCATAACCGGTGAGCCCGAGCTGCTCGGTTGCGGCGCGATCCAGGGCGCGCACCTGGGCCGAGGTATACAGCGGGACGGGCAGCGTCATGGGCTTGATTATACTGGCCCCGTGAGGCACCCATGACCGAACGCGCACCCGAGCCTGAGGCCCTGAAGGGCGAACTCGCCGAGCGCGCGCGCGCGCTCGGCTTCACGCGACTCGGCGTCGCCGGGGTGGACCTGCCGGAGGATGAGCAGCACCTGCTGCGCTGGCTCGAGGCGGGGATGCACGGGCGCATGCACTACATGCAGCGCCACGGCACGCTGCGCAGCCGTCCCGCCGAGCTGCTGCCCGGGGCGCTGCGGGTCATCAGCGTGCGCATGGACTACTGGCCGGCCGAGGCGCAGCCCGCCGAAGCGGTGCTCGCCGAGCCGCTCACCGGCTACGTGTCCCGCTATGCGCTCGGGCGCGACTATCACAAGGTGATGCGCGCTGCGCTGGCGCGCCTCGCCCGCGAGTTCGCCGCGCGGATCGGCCCGTTCGGCTACCGGGTCTGTGTCGACAGCGCGCCGGTGCTGGAGAAGGCACTCGCCCGCAACGCCGGCCTCGGCTGGATCGGCAAACACACCAATCTGATCGCGCGCGACGCCGGCTCGTGGTTCTTTCT
>JAKADE010000290.1 GCA_021820785.1 Pseudomonadota bacterium | reverse complement strand
CTACGAAGGCAAGCCGTTCGAGCCGGGCAAGGATTACGTCGTGCGCTCCGCCCCTGCGGGCGGCGGCTACATCGTCGCCATGGGCGAGACCGTCTATCGCGCGCTCGATGCCGTAACGACGCTCGCCGAAAGCGGCGTGAAGGTCGGCCTCATCAACAAACCGACCCTCAACGTGGTGGACCCGGAGATGATGCAGCGTCTCGCCCAGGCGCCGTTCGTGCTCGTGACCGAAGGATGGAACGTGCGCACGGGTCTTGGCAGCCGCTTCGGGTCACAGCTGCTGCAGGCGGGCTTCAAGGGCCGCTACCACCACATCGGCACGTACCGCGAGGGCTGCGGCGGACTGTGGCAGCAGATGGGCCATCAGGGTCTGGATCCGGCGGGGATCGCCCGCGCCGTCCAGCCGCTGCGCTAACCCGTTCGCACACGCCCCGTGCGGTGCAGCCTGCCGGTCCGCCGGCGCGCTGCACCGCCGGCGCGCCACGCGGGCAAGGGAGCTGTCCGGACCCAGCGGACGCCCTCTGAGGCTGCGCGGACCGACATCCACCCAGCCAAGGAGACGTCTTCGCTCAACGCTCTGGGCGATGGCTCAAATCCCAGCAGCCGCTCGCCCCTGCGATTCGCCTCAATGCGACGCCGCCGGGGGATCGCTGATGATCACCTCGACCCGCCGGTTTTGCTGCCGCCCCAACGCGGTGTTATTGCCGGCCACCGGATCACTCTCGCCGTCACCTGAAGCCGAAATGCGCTGCGAACGAATGCCCTGCCCGATCAGATACGACTTCACCGCATCTGCCCGTCGCTCCGAAAGCCCCAGGTTGTAATCCTCCGAGCCTACGTTGTCCGTATACCCATGTATGGCAACGCTGCGACTCGGATACCTCTCGAGGAACGCAACGAGGCGATGGAGGGGACGGGATGCATCCGCCCTTAACGTGGCATGACCGCTCGTGAACAGCACATCCCCCAGGGTCAGGACCAGGCCACGTTCCGTCGACCTCGCCTGTAACCGCTCAACCTGCTGCTGCAGCGACTCGCTCTGCTGCTGCGCGTCCGCGGCAGCAGCCCGGGCCGAACTCGCCTCGCCTCGAGCCTGCGCGGCATTCGCCGCCTCGAGCGCAGTATCCTGCTGCGCCACCGCCACTGCATTCTGGGCCGCATCGGCCTGGCGGGTTCTGGCACGAAGACGCGCTCGCTCCCGCTCGGCCATCAGCGCCGGCCGCTGCGATTCCAGCAGTGCCGTTTCGGCCTGCGCCTTCGCAATCGCGACCGTGCGTTCCGCCAGGTAAACTCGGTATGCGCCGAGGCGCTTATCGGACTGCGGTTGCTCCGCGATGCGCACCGCGGTGACTGCCGCCTGCATCGCCAGTGGCGCGCGATTCGCGAGGTCCGGATTCGATTGCAACTGCGTCAACTGAGCGCGCGCCGCCGCAGCGCCATTGGATTCAAGCGGAGCAGTGGCGCATGCGCCGAGCAACGCGCAAGCCACGGCCGCGGCAATCAACGTCGTGACAGGCGCAGCGGTGAATGTGCGGACAGACTTCATGGCGTATCTCCCGAGCTTCGATCCATCTCCTCGATCAAAACTTTCGTGCTGCGCATCATTTCGTCGTTGACCGCGCGCGCCCGAGCTTCCGCCGTCATCGAGACCGCAAGCTCCGCTTCCGCTCTGGATTCATTCGCCAAACGCGCCGCCGTCGTCATCCGCTGAGCGGTCACCGCGTCGTTCGCGGACACCCATTTGGCTCGCGCCTCGCCCATTTGCTCCGGGGCGTACCGACCCGCGTTGGCCTCCTGTGCCTGCGTAATGGCACGATGCGCAGCCTGCAAATCCGAAGTCGGTGGCGGCAGTGACGCACATGCCCCCACCGTCAGCACGCCGGCGATGACCACCCACAGTCTCACCCTGCGCTCGCGCTTGGTCTGCGAGGTCCCGTTCATATCAGTTCTCCGCCTAGTAGCCGTGAAGGCCGATGGTTCCGGCCCTTCATCTGGGTCAACATGATGACTCGTTGGTGCAACACAGTCGGTCTGCTAACGAACATATCTGCGCCACGCACCGTCTGTCTCCGTATCACTCGATCGATGCGTTCGCACGTCCGCACTCGCCCTGCACTCGAACGCGCCTTCTTTCAGCAACATCGGCCTCCGATGTCACTCCTGCCGCACCATGAATCCAGGAGCGATTCGCGCCTTCTCGTCATTCTCAATCCGCAGCGCAGAATGGACGCTGCGTTCATCTCAATGGACGTGAAGCACCCCGAAGACGTCCTCATGGAGTGCGCCGCCGCAGCGCGCCCAGGCATAAGTACGTCTGGCAACCGCCCATCTCACCACCGCTACTGACTCGACACGGAGATCCTGATCGACAGTGCGCGAGCGCAGCACATTGGCCAGATCACTGAACCGATGCAGGCGCTCGTAGCGGGCCTCAGGCGATCGTCCCGACGGCACCACCCACACAGCGCTCACTCATCCGGCGATGCGCCTCTACCGGGGTGACACGCCCGCTCATCCGTCCAGTGCGCAATCCGGGCAGAGCATGCCCGACAGACCCGCGTCGGGCACACCGATTCGATCCTGCGCGGCGGCGGGTATTTGCACCGACTGCCGACATGCTCATGCCACGGAGCGCTGCCGAGCTTCGGCCCCGCTTGCAGCAACGGGATCGACGCACACTGTGCCGACGCTTCGATCCCGTTGTGTTGCGACATTCCAGGGCACATCAGCGCCCATTCAGCGCTGCATATGCACTCCGCCGAAAAACCACAGGATGAAAATGATGATCAGGGCCAGCACCAGCGCGCCCCCAAGGCCAGATCCACCGTAGCGCCTGTAGCCGTAATATCCGCCACCGCCACCGAGCAGAAGAAGAACCAGAATGATGACCAAGATTAAGCCCATGTTGCACCTTCGACTCGTACACTTCCCACATCAAGACCGCGTGACTCGGCACTCGCGCAAAAGCACGCGAGAAGGAGCCGGACATCTCCGGCACCCCGCAAGCGCAGCACTGCCCTCTCGGATCGTGATCCGATTGCGGCGCAGCTGCGACCGGCGATGTTTGCGTTCGACTCCGCACTTCGGCGACGCAAAACCGAGCCCAGCCGGACGCACAATCTCTCCTCAGCCTGAGTCGGTTTGCCGCATCGAGCAGCGGTCGCCTTGTCGACGGCCGAACGATGCGCGTCGGCTGGACTGCGCGTCAGTGCGCTGGCACACGCTTGAACATGAATCGAGTCCCCCTTTCGGCCAAACTGACGGATCGACCGGGGGGCTCAAGCCGTGTCGCACACCCTCGCGCCAATCGCCCGTGCGAGCCGGAAGAAGGCCATCGCTCCAGTGACTTTCTGCGCGACAACGAACCGACAGCATTGCGCACGGGGAGTTAGGCTCATTTCCCTGCGACCTTTCTTGTTCTCGCACTGCCATTGCGACGCGCAGCGAGAATGATCAGCTCCATGTGGTAATAGATCATGACGCTCACGACGGCGACTTCGGCGTTCGAATCACGCTTCAATCCATTCCTCTTTGCAACGATCCGGGAGGATGTCGACGACGTGCCCCTGACCGTACTGTCCGTGATTGCACGGCGCAACGTCGATCCCTGGGAGGAGGCTGAAAAGTTGGCTCAGCTTCCCGGAGATGTGGCGCGCGGAACTCTGGCCGCATGGCTCGCCGACATACCCGCCGGCTCGCACATCCCGTGGGATAGCGGGGCGATTGCCGCTCGTCTCATCACGCTGCTTCCACCCGGCCGGGGCACAAGGAAAGCGCGGCCCGGGAGAGCGCACGGCACGGAACACGAGTCATACGGCCGAGTAGGCGTTGTCACGCTCGCACTTCTGTACCTGACGTTTATCGCAATAATGTTTGTCGCCCAAGCGGCCCTGAAGAGCCATCAGGCCACCCTGCGCACCCACGAATCGGCCGCCGCCTCGGACCCGCAGCCTTTCACCGGACGGTCCTCGCCGGGCGCTTCGCTGAAGCGAACTCAGCCGCGGTAGACGTTCGGCCCCCCCCGAAACCGCGTGGGCTGCTCGCCTCGTCGCGTCCGGCGCCAGCGCGTCCGGCGCCAGCGCCCCCGCCGACTCACTCAGAGTCAGGGGCTGCGCGTGCCGCAGCCTTCAGCGCAGTCACAAAATGATCCCGGGCCTCATTGCGACTGCCCAAGCGCGTGAGCATGCCCAACTCGATGCTGACGGCCTTGCGCCGCAGGCGCCGGTAGCGCACGCCGGCACGGCGCAGGTTGCGCACCGAGGCCGGAACCAATGCGAAGCCCATCCCGCTAGAGACCAGTCCGATCACGGTCTGCATCTGCCGCGCCTGCTGCGTGATACGCGGGGCGAAGCCGAACGAGCGGCAGTAACTGATAGTCAGATCGTACAGGCCGGGGGCGATGTCGCGCGGCGGGACGATGAAGCTCTCCTTCGACAGGGCACGCAGATCGATGGCCCCGGCCTCCCGCGCCGCCGGATGCCCCGCCGGTGCGGCGAGCACGAGCTCCTCGCGCAGCAGCCGCTCGAACTCGAGGTCCGGCGCATCCACCGGCGCCAGCGCAATGCCCAAATCCAGCCGCCCGGCGCGCAGCAGAGGAATCTGGGCATCGCTCGTGAGCTCATGCAACTGCACCTCGACCGCCGGGAAGCGTGCCCGGAAGCTCTGCAGGGAGA
>JAKADE010000289.1 GCA_021820785.1 Pseudomonadota bacterium | reverse complement strand
CGCACCACTCCTGTCCTGGTACGAGAGGGAGACGACCGACCTGTGCGGGATCGCCTTCCGAGATCAGCCCGTTCCAGAGCCGTTGGTGCTGCTGCCCGGCGCTGCGGCCGAGCGCCCCCCCTTGATTCCCGGACCACTGCCGCACCTGAGCTACACGCCCTCACCGCGCTCCCTGCCGGAACTCGCCGGCACCACGCCCGAGGATGTTCAGCTGCTGCCCTTCGGACCCGTCCGGGCCGACGTGCTGGAGTCGACCCAGCTCGCCTTCTATTACATCGGCGAGGCGATCCTGCACTACCAGCCGCAGCTTTTTTTCAAGCACCGGGGGATGGAGAAGCGCTTCGAAGGTCTCGCCCCGACGCTCGGCACCATTCTCGCCGAACGCGTCTCCGGGGTCGGCAGCGTGGCACATGCTCTCGCCTACTGTCACGCCTTGGAGGCTGCGTCACGGTGCGAAGTGCCGCCTCGCGCCTCCTGGCTGCGTGTATTACTCGCCGAACTGGAACGGCTTTACAACCACCTGCATTACCTCGGATATCTGTGTCATACGACCACGCTCAAGGTCGGTGAGGCACAAGGGAGGTACCTCGAGGAGCTCGCCAAGCAGCTCAACTGCCGGGTCAGCGGGAGCCGGCTGCTGCGGGGGCTCATCGTCCCCGGCGGTTTGCGGCGCGAGCCTACGCTGGTGACGCTCGCTGAGGACCTTGTCCGAATCGAACACGAATTTGAACGTTACGCGGACCAGTTGGCCGCAACCAGCAGCCATCTCGACCGGCTGATCACCACCGGGGTGCTCGGCCGGCAGCTCGCGTTCGACCAAGGTGCCACGGGGCCGGTGGAGCGGGCTTCGGGAATCGATCGCGACTCGCGGCGTGACCAACCCTACGGGGCCTACAGCGAGTTGCCCCTGTGCGTTGCAGTGAGGGACGGCGGTGATGCCCACGCCCGCCAACAGGTGCGCGTCGAGGAGATCACCCGCAGCATCGCCCTGATCCGTGCCGTCCTCGACGGGCTGCCCGAGGGCTCGCTGCGAACCGACTGCCGCTCCCCGTCGGGCGGCGAAGGGTTGGGCTGGGCCGAGACGCCGCGCGGCACCGCGTACTACGCAGTGCATATCGATACCGCGGGCCGGCTCGCCCGGGTCAAGATCAAATCACCCAGCTTCTCGAACTGGCGCGTTTTCCCCTACACCGTGCATGGCACGAACATGATGGACTACGCGATCAACGAAGCCAGCTTCGGTCTGACGGTAGCGGGCTGTGATCGCTGACGGAGAGCGTCGATGGCTATGAAGGTGATCCCGCTCTGGACACTCTACGGTCTCGCGCGCGGCAAGGCGACGACGCGCTGGTGCGGGGAAGACACCGAGCCCGGGCAAACCGGATTTCTCGGCATGCCACACTTCGATCCGGCGAAATGCCGACCGGACTGCCACGAATGTGTGGACGTCTGCCTGCCCGGCGCCATCCGCATTAGTCCGGGCGAAGGCGAAGAGCGCGTGAGAGTGGACTACGGGCGCTGCGTCGTCTGTCAGCTGTGTGTCGAAGCATGTCCCACGGGCGCGCTGACGTCCTCAACGGACTGGGCATTTGGTAGCCGAAAGCGCGAGGATCTGGTCTGGACACGAGCCGTCGCATCTGCGGATGGAGCCACGCTCGAGCGCGAAATCCGGCGCGTGTTTGGACGGAGTCTGCACATTCGGCATGTCGATGCCGGTTCCTGCAACGGGTGCGAATCGGAGCTGCAGGCACTCAACAACCCGTACTACAACCTGCATCGCTTCGGTGTGTTCTTCACGCCCTCGCCGCGGTTCGCCGACCTGCTGCTCGTCACGGGCCCGGTCACCTATGCAATGCGCGGCCCGCTGCTCGAAGCCTATGAGGCGATGCCGGATCCGCGCTTCGTGATGGCCGCGGGTACTTGTGCGGTCTCCGGTGGAACCAACGGTGGCGGCTACGCCTGCGGCAACGGGCTGGATGGTCTGCTGCCGGTGGATGTGTACCTGCCGGGCTGCCCGCCCAATCCACCGGCGATCATCCATGCTCTGCTGATGCTGCTTCAGCGCCTACCGCAGCGCGTGCACGGCGGCCGGATTGCTCCGGTCGATCGACCTCCCGGAGACAGTCATGCCTGAGCTCCTGATCGCGGCGTTCTGGCTGTGGATCGCGGGACTCCTGTTCGCGCTGGCACGCATGCCCGCCGTGGCCCGCGGGCTGATCACGCTCGGGGCGGCCGCGGGGCTCTGGGGCGCCGTTGCTTCGCTTCCGGAGGGTGCCGGCTGGACGACCTTGCCGGTGCACTTGGCGGACCACGCGGTACAACTACACTACGGGCCCGAGGCGCTCTGGCTGATGGACTTTGGCTTGGTGCCCGCCCTGCTCGCCGTCGCGCTCTGTACGCCGATCCACCGTGCGCGGCCCGCATGGCTCGTCGGCGCGGCGCTTTCGCTCCTGGGCGCCCTCGGCATATACGGCGTGCAGGATGCCTACTCCTTCCTCATCGCTTGGGAGCTGATGAGCTTGGGTGGCGCGGTCATGATCCTCTCCGAGAGTACGTCGCTCGAGGCAGGGCGGCGGACGCTCTATATGCTCGCGCTCCTCGAGGTCGGCGCCGTGTCCATCCTGCTCGCGCTGCTGCTGCTGGCGCAACACGCCGGCGGCACCGTGGCGTTTGACGGCTTCGCGCCCGGCGCGCACACACTCTCCACGGGCACACGCATGGCCATCGGGGTATTGGCGCTCTTCGGCTTCGGCGCCAAGCTCGGCCTGCTGCCCTTCTACGAGTGGTTCCCTGGCGCCTACGGCAACGGCAGCGGAGCCACGGGGGCGATCCTCTCCGGCGTGGTGCTGAATGCCGCCTTTTTCGCTCTTTCGCGCACGCTCGTGGATTGGCTCGGAAGCGGCAACGGGTTGTATCCCCTCGGAATCCTCGTCATGGCGATTGGCACGCTGACCTCGATCCTCGCCGCCTTGTATGCCTTCCAGCAGGACGACTGGAGGCGCCTGCTCGCGTTCTCTTCGGCGGAGAATGCCGCGATCGCGGTCACCGCCATCGGAGCCAGCCTCCTGTTCCGAGCCGGCGGGGAAAATGCCCTGGCGGGGCTTGCGTGGACGGTGGCCGTCCTTCACTTATCGGGACATTCACTCGCCAAGGGCGGAATGTTCCTCGGTGCCGACGGCGTGTATTCGGCGGCCGGCACGTACCGGCTCGCCCAGCGCGGATGGCTGCGCACCACGAGCTGGGTCTTCGGCCTCGGAATCCTGTTCGCCGCGATGAGCCTCTCGGCCATGCCGCCCCAGATCGGCTTCGTGACCGAGTGGTTCACTTTTCAGACGCTCTTCCAGGGCTTCCATCTGGTCACGCTCGGCGGCCGGTTGACCCTGACGCTCGCCGGCGCGGGCCTCGCGCTGACGGCAGCGATCGCCTTCGCGACCTTCATCAAGGCATTCGGTATCGGACTGCTCGGCGATGGGCACAAGCCGAAAGCTCCGCGTGTGGGACCGGGTTATTCCTCCGCAGCGCTCCTCCTGGGCCTTGCAGTGCTCGGCGCGGCCGTCGGGATGCCGCTGTGGTTGCATGGCCTGGAAAGCGCCAACGTGACGCAGTTCGGGGCGAACGCGGCACGAGCTATGACCACCGGCTGGCTGCTCGTGCCCCTCACGGACACATTCGCGTTCATCTCTCCTTCGCTGCTCGTCATCGTCATGCCGCTGCTCGCCCTCGTGCCGCTGCTGCTGTTGCTCAATGGCCGCCGGCACGCCGTCCGGCATGCACGGGTCTGGTACGGAGGACTGCGGGAAGATCCCGAGCGCTCGGCGACGACGTCCCTGACCTTCTCCAACGCGATGCGCACGTTCTACAGCTTTATCTACCGGCCGACGCTCGATACGGCGCGCGAGCACCGTGCTGTCGCCTACTTCATCCACAAGCTGAATTTCGAGCACGACGTATCGGACGTATTCGGCCCGGCGCTGTTCGAACCCGTCCGAAGAGCCGTCTGGCGGCTCGCTGGAAGGCTGCGCGCGCTGCAGTCAGGGGACCTGAATTTCTACCTGGGGCTGATCGGTGCGCTGCTCATCGTGATCCTAGCCCTGACCCTGCGCTGAAGAAGCGGCCTCAGTTACCGGACCATGCTGCGCGGGGCTTGCGCGCGGTACTCTCGTTACGAAAACCTGAGCGTAGACATCAGATCCGTCGCTCGTCGAGTAAGACGATCCGTTTCGAGTAGCTTGAAAGTCCGCCGCCCGTCGGGCAAGCGCTCGGCGCGCAGGAATAGCGCCGGTGGCGGAGTCGGGGACAGCATCATGGGACACGCCCAGACCTGCTGACCGTACCCGAGGGTCACCACTGCCAGCAGCAGGAGCGTGAGGTAATGCGAATGGAGACGGCGACCCATCATGCGTTTTCCATGGTAATTCTTTGCGGTCTGAAACACCACAGCGGTCATCCGCGCCGAATCCGAGCGGGCCCATCCGATCACCTCATTTGCTCAAAATCGAGTTGTTTTGAAAGCGTCTGACGTACTGGACAAGTCTGCGCTGCGAACTCGAGCTGCGCTCGCTGTTGCTCGCTCAAAGGTCCGGTGAGCTCCACGGCATATCCGAACCGCACGATCTCGTCAGTCGGCCTTTGGAGGCTTACGCGCGTGCGCACGCTCTGAAGCGGGATGCCGTTCGCACT
>JAKADE010000288.1 GCA_021820785.1 Pseudomonadota bacterium | reverse complement strand
CCATCGCCCCTGACGTATTGGCCGACCGACGCGAATGACGATCCGCCCCGGCCACCGCGCTTCAGAATGATATTGATGACGCCGGCGATCGCGCCCGAGCCGTACTGCGCAGCCGCACCGTCGCGCAGGATTTCGATGTGGTCAATCGCATTGATGGGAATGGCGGCCAGATTGACCGGCGAGGAACCGCGGCCGAACTCACCGTCGACGTTCGTGATCGCGGTGTCGTGGACGCGCTTGCCGTTGATCAGCACGAGCGTCTCGTTCGGCGACAGGCCGCGCAGCTGTGCCGGCTCCGAGGCATCGGTCGCATCGGTGATCGTCGACTGCGGGAAATTGAACGACGGCAGCAACACGCTCAACGCGGCGTTCAGATTCGTCGCGCCGGTTGCAGCCAGCTGGGTCGGGGTCACCACGTCGATGGGGGACAGCGAGGTCGCCTCGGTGACGCCGACTTCCCGCGTACCGGTGACGATGACGGTGTGCAGCGCGGAGCGGGCCCGCGGCAGATTCACAACCGTATCGCTCGGCGGCGGGTCCGCGGGCGGATCGCCCGCCGGGTCGCTCGGCGGGTCGCTGCGCGAACCCCCGGCGGTAAACGCCGCAGCGTACATCTGCGGCGGATCGCTCTGGCGCGCAAGTGCCCCGACAGGGCGTGCATCGGGGGGACGGATTTCGATCACGTTGGTGTTCAGCCGCCGGTACGTCAGGTGCGTGCCGCCGAGCATGCGATGCAGCGCGTCATCGATCGTGACCTTGCCGCGCACTGCCGGCGCCTCGTGGCCTTCGGCGAACTTCGAGAAGAAGATGATCTGGACGCCGCTCTGGCGGGCCAATTCCTGCAGTGCCGCAGCGAGCGGCTGGCTGCTGATGGCGAGCTGGAAGGTGCGGGCCGGAGCGGCGCTGGCGAGCGGCGCGCCGCCGATCAGGCACAGCAGCACGGCGAGCGCGGAAAGCAGGAACCGTCGACGATACATAGAACCTCCCCGATGACGACTTGGCGGCATTTAATGCTCGTTTTGATATGTAGAGCGCTGGCAGCCGCAGTTGGCCCCCTCCCCTGCGGAAAAATAGCAGCCGGCGCGAGCTTCAGCGGCGAGGCGGATTCACGCGCGGGTGAGCCGTGCTCACCCGATACGCCCGTCGCAGGGTCACGACGTTCGTGCCATCGGCGCTGCGGCGAATCTGCACGCCCGGGACGTCGGAGAGAAATTCGAGCAGCGATCCGGGGTCATCCAGCTGGATCACGCCGGTCACCTGGCGGGCGCGCAGCCGGGCGCTGTCGATCAGAATGCGCTGGCGGTCGTCGCGGTCGAGCTCATCGACCACCTCGCCGAGCGGTCGGTGCTCGAACACGAGCTGCCGGCGCGTCCAGGCCGTCGTCGCCGTCAGGTCACTCACCGGGCGCGGCGCACTCATGCCGTGTGGCGTGATGAACACCTGCTGCGCCACGCCGAGGATCAGCGCGCCCACCGGCGCCGGAAAGCGCTCGAGCTGCGGCCGCACCCGCGGCTCGCCGCTCTTTGGAGGCACGAAAGGTGCTGCCGGTACTGGCAGACGCGCCTGCTGGTCGCTCATGACCGCCACCCGGCCCTGCAGCACCGTGACCGCCGCATAGCGCGGGCGCAGATCCACGTTGAACTCGGTGCCGATGGCGCGAACCACACCGCCGTCTGCGTGCACATCGAAGGGCCGCGCCGGATCATGGCTGACCTGGAAGAGCGCCTCGCCGCGCAGCAAATGCAGCACGCGCCGGTGCTTGCGCAAATCCACCTCGACGGCCGAGGCGGAGTTCAGCGTCACCCGCGAACCGTCCGCCAGCAGGATCGACCGCTGCTCACCGGCACGCGTTCGGTAGATCTGCACTCCGCCCGGCATCCACAGCCATGCGCCGAGCGCGGCAGCCAGCGCCACCGCGGCGGCCGCCCCCGCTGCCCACCGCGCACGGCTGCGCCGCGGCACTCCCACCGGCGCCACGCCGCCGATCCGCACCGGGGGAGCCACCGGCGTGAGAGGCACGGGCCGGGTCGAGGCCCGGGCCGCTTCGATCAGCGCCTCGACCGAAGTGTCCGGCCAGCGGACCGTGCCGGCGCGCAGCGTGCCCACCAGCCGCTCGACTTCCAGGTACGCCTCGATGCGCTCCGGGGAGCGCGCCACCCAGGTGAGGAATTCGCGTCGCTCCGCGGCCGTCGCACCTTCCCCGTGCAGCAGCACCCACCAGTGCGCCGCCTCCTCGCTCCACCGCCGGCTGTCATCCGTCGAACGCATCGGATTACTCATCGAGTACGGCGCGCAGTTGCTCGTAGCCGCGTGCCAGGTAGCGCCGCACCTGGCGCAGCGTCAGTTCCAGTTCCTGCGCGATCTGCTTGTACGAGTGTTCATCGCGCAGGCGCAGCAGCACCACGGCCCGCATCATCGGGGACATCCGCGCCAGCTGCTGGTTCAGCCGCTGCTCGGACAGCTTCGCATCCAGGGTGAGCTCGGGCAGGCACTCGTCGACGACGGCGTCGTCCTCATGGGTGCCGAGCGACTCCATCGGCGGGTATTCGCGCCGCCATTCGGCCACCACGTGGCCGGCGACGCGCATGAGGTAGGCCTGGGGATTTCGCACCTGCAGCAGGTCCGGGGCGCGCAGCAGCCGCAAGTAGATCTCCTGGGCGAGATCCTCGACCTCGACCGACGAGCGGACGCGGCGCCCCAGAAAGAGCAGAAGACTGCGATTCCAGCGCCGCCGCCAGCCGACCAGTACGGTCGCATTCGTCATGTTTGCTCACGCCCTCTGCGCAATCGCGGGCCTCCAGCATCAATAGAGCGCTGAGGGCGGCGCGTGGCCCCCCGCCCGTCGCAAAAAAAGCCGTGCCGGGACGCTACCGGAATTCTCGCCAGCCGACAATGCGCCGGCGGCCCGATCGGGTCGCGGCGCCGACCGCGCCCGGTGTCAGCGCACAGCCGAGCCGGTAGACTCGAGGGAAATCAAACCGATCCAGGGGGTTTCATGTTCCGCGCGTTCAAAGTCATCGGATTCTGCGCTCTGCTGTCCTGGTCCGGCATCGGGCTCGCGGCCGCCGCGGGCAGCAGCGCCCGTCCCGCCGCACTCGCCCTGCACCAGCTGTTTCGTACCGAGTGGCAGCGCGAGATGCGCGAGCATCCGCTCGAGGCCTCGGGCGACGGCTTCCACCAGTACGACGGCAAGTGGGCCGACATGAGCCTCGCGTCGCTTGCGCGGGAGCACCAGGAAGACCTGCAGACGCTCAGGCGCCTGGCGGCCATCCCCCGTAGCGAGCTCGATCCCGAGGACCGCATCAGCTACGACCTGTTCAAGCACCGCTACGAGATGCGGGTTCAGGGCTACGACCTGAAGACCTACCTGATGCCCATCAACGAGCTGTGGGGCATCCAGACCCTGCGCACCCTGACGCAGACCCTTCGCTTCCGGACCCGCGCCGACTACCGGCATTACCTCGAGCGCCTGCGCACGTTCATGCCGTACATGGAGCAGACGATCACGCTGCTGAAGCGAGGGGTCACGGCGGGCATGACCGAACCGCGGGTGGTGATGCAGGGCGTTCCGGCTCAGATCGCTGCCAACATCGTCGCCGATCCGGCTGCGAGTCCCTTCTACGCGCCGTTTCGCAAGATGCCCTCGGTCATTCCGGCGGCCGAGCAGGCTCGGTTGCGCGCCGAGGCGCGCACCGCGATCGCCCAGGTCATCACGCCGGCATACCGCAAGCTGCAGCAGTACTTTGATCAGGACTACCTGCCGCACTGCCGCACGAGCATCGCCGCCGAAGCGTTGCCCGATGGCAAGGCGTACTACGCCTACATGGTGCGCAAGTACACGACGACCGATTTGACGCCACACCAGATCCACCAGATCGGCCTGAAGCGCGTCGCCGAGATCCACGCACAGATGCAGCGCGTGTTCGATCAGATCGGCTTCAAGGGCACCTACCGGCAGTTCGTGCACTACCTGCGCACCAACCCGCGCTTCTATTACAAGCATCCGGCTCACCTGCTCGAGGCGTACCGGGCCGCAGCCATGCGAGTCAATCCGCTGTTGGTGAAGTATTTCCCGGTGTGGATCCTGCCGCGCGTTCCCTATGGCGTGCGCGCCATCCCGGCCTCGCTCGCGCCGGATACTTACCCGGCATACTCGGTCCCGCCGAGCGGCGACGGCAGTGTTGCAGGCTACATCGCCGTGAACCTGTACAAGCCGCAGAGCCGCCCGAAGTACGACATCCAGGTGCTGGTCTGCCACGAAGGACGCCCGGGGCATCAGCTGCAGATCCCGATCGCCATGGAACTGAAGGGGCTGCCGGACTTCCGCCGTTTCGACTACTACAGCTCCTACGGTGAGGGCTGGGCGCTGTACACCGAATCGCTGTGCGGCCAGATGGGACTGTACAACAACCCGTACTCCAAGTTCGGTTACCTCGACTGGCAGATGTGGCGCGCGGTGCGCCTGGTGGTCGACACCGGCATCCACTCCGAGGGCTGGACGCGCGCGCAGGCGGTGCGCTATTTCGAGCAGAACACCGCGCTCAGCACCCAGAACATCAACACCGAGGTCAACCGCTACATCGCCTGGCCGGGGCAGGCACTCTCCTACATGATCGGCCAGATGGATATCTTTCATCTGCGCAAGCAGGCGCAACAGGCGCTCGGCGCGAAATTCAACATCA
>JAKADE010000287.1 GCA_021820785.1 Pseudomonadota bacterium | reverse complement strand
TTCGCCTGCGCCCGGGATCATCGGGATCTCGAGATAATGGGCGAAGACGGCATTGCCGCTCGCATACGCGAAGATGCCGAGCGCGGCGGACACCAGCGCCGCCGGCATGATGGCGAGGCCGTCCAGACCATCGGTGAGATTGACCGCATTGCTCATGCCGACGGTCATGAGGTAGGCGATCGTGATGAACACCGCCGCGGGCAGCGGCTCGGCGAACGATTTGATGAACGGCAGATACAGCGTGCGCTCGGCCGGCACGCTCGCCGTGTAATAGAGGATCGCGGCGATCGCCAGCCCGAAGATCGACTGCAAGAGGTACTTCCAGCGGGCCGGCAGTCCGCGCGCGTTGCGCACGACCAACTTCAGGTAGTCGTCGAGGAAGCCGATCAGGCCGAACGCGAAGGTCACCGCCAGCACGAGCCAGATCTGCCGGCTGCCGAGCTGCGCCCACAGCAGCGTGCTCACCAGGGTCGTGACCAGAATGAGCGTGCCGCCCATGGTCGGCGTGCCCGCCTTGGGCAGGTGGCTCTGCGGACCGTCGTCACGGACCACCTGGCCGATCTGGTAGCGCGAGAGGCGCTTGATCATCCCCGGACCGACCAGCAGCGAGATCACCAGCGAGGAGCCCATCGCCAGAATGGCCCGGAACGTCAGGTACGAGAAGACGTTGAATCCGGAGTACCAGGAAACCAGCCGGAGGGCGAGCCAGTACAACATTCAGTGCGCCTCCGGCGGTGCGTCGGCGGTCAACGCCGCGACCACTCGTTCGAGCCTGTTGATCCGTGAACCCTTCACGAGCACCGCCACGCCGGCGCCGGCCTCGCCGAGCGCTGCACGCAGCGCCTCGGCCAGCCCCTCGCCCTCGGGGAACCAGCGCGCCCCGGCGCCGAAGCGCTCCACGGCGAGCGCCGCGAGCGGTCCGGTCGCATAGAGTCGCTCGATGCCCTGCGCTCGCGCGAACTCGCCGATCTGCTGGTGCGCGCCCTGCGCGTAGTCCCCGAGCTCGGCCATGTCCCCAAGCACCAGCCAGTGACGTCCGGCGAGCGAGGCGAGCACTTCGATGCCGGAGCGGACCGAGCTGGGGTTGGCGTTGTAGGAGTCATCGATGATCCAGGCGCCGCCCGGGGTCTGCTTCAGCTGCAGCCGGCCGGGCACGGGCCGCACGGCGGCGAGCCCGGCAGCGATGTCTTCGAGCGACGCGCCGGCGCTGGCGGCCGCTGCAGCGGCCGCCAGCGCGTTCGCTACGTTGTGCCGGCCACCGACGTGCAGCTCGATCGGAGTGCGTCCGAGCGGACACTCCAGCGTGAAGCGGGTGAGAAACCCTGTCGCACTCAGGGTCGCGTCGAGTTCGGTCGCACGGTAATCGGCCGTGGCCGCAAACCCGAACGTCACGACGCGGGCCGAGGTCATGCCGCGCCAGAGGGCGAAGAACGGATCGTCGGCATTGAGCACCGCGGTGGCCCCGGGCGCGAGTCCCGCGACCATCTCGCCCTCGGCGTGTGCCACGCCCTCGAGGCTGCCGAACCCCTCCAGATGCTCCGCGCCCGCATTGGTGATGAGTCCGACGGTCGGCCGGGCAAGCCGTACCAGTTCGGCCACCTCGCCGGCCCGGTTCGCGCCCATCTCGATCACCGCGGCGCGGTGCGCGCGCTCCAGTCGCAGCAGCGTCAAGGGAACGCCGATGTGATTGTTCAGGTTGCCGCGCGTCGAGAGACACGGTCCGGCGCAGCCGAGGATGGCGGCGGTCATCTCCTTGGTGGTGGTCTTACCGTTGCTCCCGGCGACCCCGACTACCGGGATCGCACACGCTTCGCGCCAGACCTGCCCGGCGCGCTGCAGGGCGAGCAGCGCATCGTCGACCACGATCTGCGCCAGTTCGAGCGGCTGCGCCCGCTCGAGCACTGCGCCGGCGGCGCCGCGCTCGAGCGCCGCAGCGGCGAACTCCGTGCCGTCGAAGCGCGGGCCGCGCAGCGCCACGAACAGATCGCCGGCCTTGAGCGTGCGCGTATCGATCGACACCTCACCGAACGGACGGTCCGCGCCGTGCAGCGTCGCGCCGCAGGCACGGGCAAACTCACTCAAGGTGCGCTCGGGTGTCATGCATCCTCCGCAGTCAGCCCCAGCGCCGCGCGCACCACGGCCTGGTCGCTGAAGGGCCGCTGCTCGGTCCCGTAAGTCTGATAGGTCTCGTGACCCTTGCCGGCGATCAGCACCACGTCCTCTGCGGCGCTCGCCTGCAGGGCGGCGCGGATCGCGCCGGCGCGGTCGTGCTCGATCCGTGCCGGGTGCGGCCCGATCCCCTGGAGAATCTCCGCGGTGATGCGCTGCGGCGCTTCGGTGCGCGGATTGTCGTCGGTGAGGAGGATCTCGTCGGCGAGTTCCGCGGCAATGCGGCCCATGAGCGGCCGCTTGCCGCGATCGCGGTCCCCGCCGCAGCCGAACACCACCCGCAGCCGCCCGCGGCAGTGCCGGCGTGCGTTGGCGAGTGCCTTGGCGAGCGCGTCGGGCGTATGAGCGTAATCGACGATGACGAGCGGCCGGCCGGCAGAACCGCCGAAGGCCTCCATCCGGCCCGGCGCGGCCGCACAGCGCTGCAGCGCCGCCAGCGCCTCGGCGAAGGGGACCTCAGCCCCGAGCAGCATCGCGAGCACCGTCAGCACGTTGTCGACGTTGAAATCCCCGATCAGCGGCACCTCGAGCGGCGCGCTCCCCCAACTCGAGTCCACCGCAATGCGCAGGCCGACGCTCTGCGCATCGGTCGCCGTGGCGCGCACGAAGCGTGTGCCGGCGGGAATCGCGGCGCTGCGCGCCGTCACGATCAGCGCACCCGGACCGCCGCGCGCGGCGAGCTCGGCGCCGAACGGATCGTCCAGGTTGATGACCCGGTGGACCAGCCCGTCGAGTTCGAACAGACGCGCCTTGGCGCGCCCGTAGGCCTCCAGGGTGCCGTGGTAATCGAGGTGATCGCGGGTGAGATTGGTGAACGCTGCGGTGTGCACGCGCACCCCCGCGATGCGCTGCTGATCGAGCGCGTGCGAGGAGACCTCCATCCCGACCCAGCGGGCCCCGAGGGCGCGCACCTCGGCGAGCTGCCGGTGCACCGTCACGGCATCGGCGGTCGTGTGCGCCGAAGGGCGCAGCGCGCCCGGCCGACCGTAGCCCAGGGTGCCAAGATAGGCCGCGCCGCGTCCGGCGTGCTCGAAGGCCTGCGCCAGCAGCCAGGCACAGGTGGTTTTTCCGTTGGTGCCGGTGATCGCGCCGATGCCGAGCGCGCGCGAGGGCTCACCGAAGAAACGGTCGGCGATGAGCCCGGCGCGCGCCGCGAGCTGCGGCACGGGAGCGAGGAACGCCTGCGCCGCGAGCGCCGCGGGCACCTCGGCCGGCGGCTCGTAGAGCACGGCTGCTGCGCCGCGTGCGAGCGCCTCGGCGGCAAAGGCGAGCCCATGCTGCGTCCGGCCGCGGCAGGCGAGAAACAGCGCCCCCGGAGTGACCGCGCGGCTGTCGAGCGTCACGTCGGTGATGCGCAGGCCCGCAGGCGCCGCGGCGAAGCCGCCGAGCAGTTCGGCAAGCTCGCGGCCTACGGTGTTGCGATGCGGTGCGGCGCTCATTGCAGCGAGGCCACCTGCAGCGTCTGGGCCGCCGGCAGCGGCTTGTCGGGCGCCACGCCCATCAGGCGCAGCGCCTGACCGATCACCTTGGCAAACACCGGCGCCGACACGTCACCGCCGTAATACAGGCCGGCGCGCGGATCGCGCAGCACCACCACCGCGGCCAGACGCGGCGCCGTGGAGGGCGCCACGCCCGCGAATACGGCGTTGAAATGGTGCTCCCGATAGCTGCCGTCGTCAGCTTCCCAGGACGTGCCGGTCTTGCCCGCCACGGTATAGCCGGGGATGTTGCCCGAGGGCGCGGTGCCGCCCGGACGGACCACCCCGCGCATCAGCTGCAGCAGCTCGCGGCAGAGTTTCGCCGGCAGGATGCGCCGGCCCGGCGGCGGCGCGTTGACGCGCAGGAAGGAGATCGGCCGTTCGACCCCGAGCGCCCCGAGCGTGGCATAGGCATGCGCCAGCTGCAGCGTCGTGACGGACAATCCGTAGCCGTGCGACATGGTCACGATGCGGATCGGGTGCCAGTCCTTGTACGGCAGCAGCACGCCCGGGGACTCCCCCGGATAGCCCCCGGCGACGTTCTGGCCGATGCCGAAGCGGTGCAGGGTCCGCCAGATGAGCGAGGGCGGCAGCGACAGCGAAATGTGCGCCATGCCCACGTTCGAGCTCTTCGCGAGCACCGTGTAGATGCCGATCGGCCCGAGATCGGTCTCGTCGCGGAAGATGTGTCCGTCGACCTTGATGTACCCCGGGGAGGTATTGATGATGCTGCGGCGGTTGTACTGGCCGCTCATCAGCGCCGCGGCGATGAAGAACGGCTTGATCGAGGAGCCCGGCTCGAGCGTGTCGGTGATCGCCCGGTTGCGGTAGCGCTGCGGCAGCAGCTGCGAGCGGTCATTGGGGTTGAAGGCGGGCTGATTGACCATGGCGAGCACTTCGCCGGTGTCGACGTCGATCACCACCATGCTGCCGGAGCTCGCCCGCTGCGCCTCGACCTGCGCCTTCAGGGCCCGGTAGGCGAGGTACTGGATGCGCATGTCGATCGAGAGCACCAGGTTGTGCCCGGGGCGCGCCGGCCGGATGCTGT
>JAKADE010000286.1 GCA_021820785.1 Pseudomonadota bacterium | reverse complement strand
TACACCACGTTGAGCCGGCCCGCCTCGGCGGCCGTGTACTGCTGGTAACTCTGACCTGAGTTCTCCGGCATCGTGGCGGTGGGGTAGAGCTTGTCCTGCCAGGTCACCGGCGTCTCGTAGGCGCTGTAGGCCATCTTCGAGGGGGGGCCAACCCAGGCCGGGCTCGAATCCACGATGTCGCCGAGCACCGCATCGCGATCGCGGAACAGGCCCGTGGCTTGAGGAGTGATTTCGTTGCTGCGATCGCCACGCAGGTATTGCACGAGGTCTTGGCCGTAGGTCGTATTTTGCCCGGCATCAAGCGCATTTTGCTCGGATGTCGTCAGATCCGACCATTCAAACGGGATGCCCGTGGTGCCGCTCCAGGTGAGCATGGCGCGGGTGCTCGGCGATTCCGCACTGATCGAGCCGCTCTGGCCGGTGCTGCCGCACGTGCTGCCGCTCGGCACGCCGGTGAGCACACACGACGCGTCCCAGTTGGCGGCGGTCGCGATTGATAGTCCACCGGTACTGGTGGCGACGAGGCTGTAAGCCGTGAGGTCGCCAGTCCAGTCCGAAGGATTGTAGTAGCTGAAATACTCCTGCGTGCCGTTCTGCACGCGCGAGGACTCCTGCTGGTTGACGGTCGAGGAACTCTGCGCCTGCGTTGCCGGGGTCGCCTTGAAGCACAGCAGTTCGTGAATATTCGTGCCACCGCCGCTCGATCCGGCGAAGCCGAACCGCAACGAGGAAGGAAGTGGCGCATTCGATGACGTGGTGCTCTCATTTTGCAGCACCCCGATCCACGAGCCGCCGTTGTACGAGTACCACAGGCTCAGCAATCCATTGGACGTGATCTTGAGCCGGTAGGTGATCGGGGTCGCATCTTGACGCGAATAACCTCCTGCGGCGTATTCCTTGGCGATGTTGTCCGTGACTATGGCGCTGGCGTTGGGAATCGCCGGGTAGTCGAGAACCGACGCTGATGTTTTCTTCTGGTATCCCGATCCATCATTGGTGATATCACCCGAAAAATCCCACAGATAGCCGGTCTTGCAGGTATCGAGCACGGCGGTCGTCTGCTCGCTGCTCGTCAGCCCGCTGGGATAGTCATCGGGGTAAGTCTGGTGTAGCCACGACCAGGAGATACTGCCGGCGCCGCGCATGCCGATCCGATTGGCGTACTGCCCGGTGCCGCTTGCCGTATTGTCGCCAGGATTGAGGAAGTTGCCGAACTCGTCGATGCCGAGACCGAGGTATGCCCCGAGCATGCCGTGATAGGGGTCGGTTTCGCCGGAGTTCGTATTCGAGCAGGAATATCCTAAGCTTCCACCATAAGATCCGATGGCATCATTTGAGTCCGACTTCCATGGGCTGTCGTCGGTGGCATCGATGAGAAAGAAACTCATGCCGTCCGCGCCGTCGCTTCGACCCTGAGGGAATCCGTGGCCGTTGTTATAGCTGTTTCCCCGATAGGTGACGGTTTTGAAGGTGATGTCGAGGCCCTGATTGGTCGAGAACGTGTCGGCGGAGATGATGGCGCCGTTCTGATTGTATCCTCCAGTGCTGCAGCTGCTGTCGGTGCATCCGTTTGTGAAGCGCAGCGCGCCATACCCGACTGGATCGGGCAGCGTCTGGGTGGAGCCGGAAGTGCCGTTGTAACCGCCGACCAGCGGCTCGTTGTATGCGGAGTCATCGGCGCAGCCCGGCGGACTTCCCGGCCCGTGACTGGTTTTACCGTTGCCACTCGTAGTACTCGCCGTGAGGCAAGCGAAACCGTAGTAATACCAGCTGTTCTCGGTGCTCGTGCCTGTGAAGTTCTCCGACACGTTCACGGTGGCGTGTGCCGCGATCGTATGCAGCGCGAGAGCCGCGATGAGTGCTGCCAGCCAGGTTTTGTTACGCAACATTGACGGACCTCCGCGCTTACGGGCTCGTGGCGGATGCGACGGGACGGATGATCTGGTAGACGCTCTCGACGACCGCGACGGTCGATTGCGAGCCGCCGTAGGACCAGGCATCCACGACGTAGTCAGTGGCATTGGCGACGGTCGCGTCCTCGCCAAGCTCACCGATGTAGGCGACCGGCGCCTGATAGAAGCTGTTTACGCCGCCGGTGCTGCTGATCGTGAGCGCAGTATTCGGGTTGTACGGGGAGCCGACGGTGGTGCCACTGATGTACCAAATGGGGTTCGCGACCTGGCCGCCAGAGACCTGTTTGGCGAGCGGCTGGTTGCAGATCACGGGACTGTTCGGGACGGTTGTCGCTGCCGGATCAGCGGAGCAGTCGATCGGCGCCACGCTCTCGATGTTGCTGATCAGCCACTGTTCGGCGTATTGCTGCGCACTGTTCGCGCCCTGCAGCGCGCGCTGCTTGTCGAGCGTATTGCCGGCAATCCGGTTCTCCAGACCCACGCCGCGGAACATGGCGAGCGCCAGGATGGTGACCACGAGCAGCAGCAGAAGCGTGGTGATAAGGACCATGCCGCGCGAGCGGCGGGGTGCGTGCGCGAGTTGCATGCTCAATTGCCTCCCGCGCGGCCCATGATGTCGATGACCTTGGTGAAGGTCACGGTCTGAGGCTGCCCGGCCTCATTCTGCAGCGGGTTGACGAAGGTCACCGTGATCCGCACCGCGGTCACCAAAGGCCAGTCATTCGTGGTCATGTTTGCAGCCGGAACATAGACGTTCACGGCGTAATCGCCCGGCGTGGCGATCTGACCGGTGGGCACGTGCAGACCATAATCGATCTGCATGTACTCCACGTTCTTCACCAGCTGTACCGGTGTGGTCGCCGCCCAGGCATTGCCGGCCTCGAGGGCGCAGTAGAGGAAGCTGTCCGCCGGCTTGCTCGGATCCGGGTCGGGCGCGGTCTGGATGTAAAAGTAGTTCGTGTAGACGACGTTGCCGCCGCTCGTGTTCGACGTACCGTCGCAGAGCGGAATGCCATCGCCGCTCGCGGTCATGTAGCGCACCGCGAGCGTATCGAGGCTGTAGGTCTGCCCGTTCGCGCTCTGCGTCGCATGCAACCCGTAGAGGGTCTGCCCGGTGGCGAAGGTGAGAGCATCGCCGGCGTTGTTCGGTACCGTGGTGTTCTGGTTCGGGAACGCAGTCACGATCGAATTCGTGGCCGGATCGGGGTAGTAGCCGGCGGACTGCACCACTTCGGTGAGCAGCGTCATGGTGAACCGCTCCTCGTCATCGAGCTTCTGCAGCCCCGTGCGGTCCGCGTACGAGGTGTGCACGCTCTGCTCGATGATGATCACCCCGCCGATCAGGAACAGCGCGATGACGATGGCGACCAGGAGCTCGACGAGCGAATAGCCGCTCTGGCGGGCGCTTGCGGGATACGGCAGCCGGCTCATGGCGACACCACCAGCTGATAGGACTGGTTCTGCAGCGCCGTGCTGCCTTGCTCCTGGGCCGTCGCGTTCGCGATATTTTCCGTCCAGTCGATGGTGATGGTGCAGTACACCTGCAGGTTCGCGTCCTGGCAATTGATCGTGCTGGTGGCGCTCGGGAGCAGGCTCTTCATGGCCAGCCCCCATTGCACGAGGTCGTAGCCGGCCATGTTCGCCGGCGTGCAGTACGTGACGACCGTAGACTCACAGGCCTGCGAATTGCCGGCCGCCGCGCTGATACCGCTGCTGAGCGCGGCATCGCTCGCGCTCACGGCCGGGGAGTTCGCGGGGTTGACGGTCACGGTCGTCGGGTTCGGCGCGCTCGCCCAGTAGTCTCGGTTGGCATGCATCGAGGCGGCGAGACTCGAGGCCTCCAGCGCCACCAGCGCCCGCACGCGCGAGACGCCGCTGTCGGCAATCAGAAGTGCCTGCATCTTCGCGATGCCGAGCAGGCCGACGCTCACGATGATCAAGGCGACCAGCACCTCGACCAGACTGAAGCCGCGCGCGGTAGAGGGCAGGCCAGAGCGTCTCATGTGCAGTTCGCGTCGGTGGAATGCATGGCAGTGGTCATCATGCCGGACTGGCTGATGTACAGGCAGCGCGTGTACTGCGCGTCGTTGGTCTTGTCCTTCAGCGTCAGGGTGAGCTGCGAGACACCGAGATTGGCGAAGCCGTCGCGGTTGAAGCTCACGGCATTCACGCCGTCGCCATCCGTGAAGGTGTCGCCGCTGCTGAATGCGTTCTGGACACGCAGCACCTGGTCGCCGGCGCCGCTGTCATAATTCTTGGTGCCGCCGACATCGCTGAACACGAGCCACCCCTGGTCCCAGTTCTCACTGCCGCTGGCGGCGCAGGAGTAGGGCGAGGTGGTCTGGTCGGCGATGCAGACCGAAACGGCCTGCCCCTGACGCACGGCTTCGGAGCGGGCGTACTGAAGATCCCCGAGCAGCGCATTGAGCTCGGCGCTCATGCGGCTCGAGGTCGTCACGTATTGATACGTCGGGATGCCGATGCCGGCGAGGATGGCGATGATGAGCATCACGATGACGAGCTCGAACAGCGTGACCCCGCGCTGGCCGGATGCCGGTGCACCCGGTGCACGGCGCTGCTCGCAAGTTGGAGGCTGCGGATACACGGTTGTTCTGATCATCGCTCCCCTAATGGCGAGCACTTTACCGGCGCGGCAGGCGAGTCACGAGCGACTCCGACCAGCGGCGCGGGCGGACCGATAGACGGCAGCGGGTGTGACTGTGATGCCGTTCACAGTTTGCCGGCACTGCAATGGTGCCGGGGTGGTGGGGCGCTTGCCGGGTCGCGGCAAG
>JAKADE010000006.1 GCA_021820785.1 Pseudomonadota bacterium | reverse complement strand
ATCCGGCGGATTCGACTCATCCTTAATCCTGGCACTTCTCACCCGCAGCAACCCCAAACCCAGCGTCCTCTGTATCAACCGATTCGCCGAAGGCCCTGCAGAGGACGAACGCGCGTACGCAAGACTTGCATCCCAGGCCTCCCCCGCACCGCTTATCGAATGGCCATGGGGCTTTTCGAGCTACACATTGGATCACTTGTGCTTTGACATCCCATTCGGCGCAAAGCCGTATGTTCAATCACTCCTGTATCCCGTGGAGTCCTCATATCTCGCCCATCTTCAATCGTTACACCACTTTGATTCGATATGGACTGGCGAAGGCGGAGACCACCTATTCATCGCGTATCGAAGCAACTATGGACTCATAGACTATTTGGACTCTTACGGCCTGAACCGAAATACTCTATCTATCGCGTTAGACTCCTCTAGGCTGACTGGAACGTGCATTCCAATTCTTCTCTACAACTCCTTTCTCCACATCCTACGCCTTGCCGCGCATCGATCAATGCGGTTCCGGGCATTCCCCGATGCGCAACGTGACGAAAGCCTACGATCCATCCATCCCTGGCTGGCTCAACCACTCGACTCACTACCCGGCAAGCGCGAGCAGATCGGATTGCTCTCGGAAGTGCTCCACCGCCATCATGGAATTCCGGGATCACTCGACTCCATGACTCGTCATCCACTACTTTCCCAGCCCCTAATTGAATTGATCCTGCGAGTCCCAGTCTATACTCTGCTGCATAGCGGTCAGACGCGGGGGCTTGCTCGACGCGCATTCGCGAACACATTGCCGCCAGCCATCCTTAATCGCGAAGCAAAGGGCGAAACGACGCACAGCCTCACCGGAATACTTCAGCGCAGTCTTCCATTTGTGCATGATGTTCTCCATGACGGCGCCCTGCGAACCCAGAACCTACTCGACCCATCACTCATCAGAACCATTCAAAACAGAGATTCGGTCCTTCAGTCCCACCAGGTTCTACCGCTCTGCGCAGCCATCGCCGCCGAAATTTGGTCACGAACATGGTCCTCGGGGCACATACCATAGGCCGAGGCCGCATCATGCGCGCGTTATCGCAATACACGGCATCGGACAGCCACAACATATCGCATGACGGTCCACTCGGAAGCGTCGCGGCCCGCTCTACACCATCGGCGGCCCGCCCCACAGCTATTCGGCTACCGTGGAACTACCGCTTTGGGAATAGACAATCCAACGCTATGCAGCTGTGCGGGCGATACGGCACCAGGCCCCAGTAAGTTTAATTCTGCCCAATAGAGATTGCGCTTCCTTGAGATTCTTGCCTCGGCAGGCACACTGAGCCAATGAACGCTTCGTCGATAAGCGAATGCCTCTACGGTCGTGCCAGTCGCTTTCCATTCCTCAAGCAACTGTCCTGCATCCGGATTTCTACTCACGAACTCCAGTAATACCGGTCCATTCGCCGGCTTTCCGCTTCCCGCGGGATCGAAGTATTGATAGCGCGTTATATTATTCCCTACCGGCGCCCCGCCGAAGAAGATCGACGACTCTCGCCTCCATAGCGATCCCCCAAGCGCAAACTCCGTCACATTGTAATCTGCCGGATCTCCGACTTCTGCGGCCACATACTGATGCAGCCGCTCTATGGCATCTGCCGCAAACATGCCTCCGAAACTCCATCCCATCACCATCGCCCTACTCACATGAACTCCGGCAGATTCCGCCGCTGGAATCGCGTGCGCGAACGTCGAGAGTGCACTCTCCTGTGCGCGCTTCGACGCCATGAAATTCCCAAAACCCCTGTCGTCAATGTTCGCCCAGTTGACGAGCATCACCGCGATCCCCGCGTGGACGAGTCTCGCAACGGGGTATGACGTAATCCACTGCGCATACTTCGAGTAGCTCTCGGAAAATCCATATGCCATGACCGCCAATGGTACGGACCGTCCCGCCGATCCGACCGGAACCGCTAGAAATCCCGTACTATACGTTCCGAAGCTAGACGGCACCCTGACGGCTTTGAATCTATAATTGAGTGCATGCTCCCGTGGATCCAATTTTCCAAGACTCGTCATCTCCCCGGAATCTAGATTGATCTCCACCAGTCTAGGCGGATCTCTCAGTGTTTGTGCAATACAGACGGCCCGCGCCCTATCTGCGTCAAATTGGCACGCGCGCCCATAGCCCCCCAGATCACCATGAGGCCAACGAATCACTCTCATGAGGGTATCCGTCTTGGTATTCACCTCATCGATACGCCAACGGTTTACGCCTCCGGGCCGCTGAAATCCCAGCGAGTCGATAAATACCCGATCGTTTCCCGAGAACCATACTCCTCCCACCTCCCGGATGAATCGCCCGGCAGTCAAGGCCGACGCTTCTCTTAGCCCGCCGCGCGGATGCAAGACAAAGACCTTCAATGAACCAACGCAACCGCATTTAGTCTTGCTGGATCGATCCGGTTCCATGCGGTTCGATACCAGCACGAGTCGGCCGCGAGGGGATGCGAACATTGAGTTAATTCTGAATAACGGGACATCCCGATCAATTCTCACTCCGGACTCTATATCGTAGATTTTGGTGCGGACAGATTTCAGTGCTGTCACCAGCCCCAAAAGTCGCCCGTCGTTCCATATGAGCTGCGGCGCAAGCTTGAACCGGGTAATTGCGAGATGAATATTCTTTGCCCGCAATCCTCGCGACTTACGCACCAGCCTGACTGCCCCAATCCGTTCAACCACTGGCCATCGGGCCCAGCTCGGCGAAATGAGCTCGAGCGTTGTCATCCCGCCCTTGACACGGACAGAGTTTCTTCCTCGCCAACTCCAGGGAACGGCATACGAATACGCCAGTAGTCCCCGACGTCGGTCGTAGGCTGAGAAGTTAAAGGGACGCTTGCCCTGAAGCAGAATCCCCTGTGCACGGCTGAAAATATTCTCCCATCTAATTTCGTTCACCGAGCCATATTGCGAGAACAGAATAGTCCTGGCATTTCGCCACAGTACGGTTCCAATTCCGCGCCCCTTGAATACGACGCTTACGCGGTCGCCCCCGGTGTCCCTGATCGCTATGCACTCGATTCCGTGCGAACCGGAACCATTTCGCTCCACTTCGGCCAATTTTGTACCACCTGGCGATAGCGCATACGACATCACCACCCACGGCTGTCCGCCGCTTTTCGCTTCGGCGCGCACGCAGGTTGTAAGACATGCAAGCATCACCAGGAAAGCGAGTACGCTAACTGGCACATGCGCGGCCGCCGACGTCACGTTCTTCCGCATATCAAGACTCCACGATTTACTATTCACGTGCGCACCGATACGCGCTCCCCAAGTTCACAGCAGAGCTGCCATCGGATCACCACCGGTACGGTTCGGCACTCCGGAACATTCGATTCGTTTTCAATCTGCAAGTCGTCGGGATCGCGCCAATCACCGGCAGTTCGCTCACGGGTCATTCTTTTTGCCGGCCCCATGATTTGCAGGACCCGCAAGTCCGATCAACGATGCCCAGGGTAAATCCCATTCCCGAGTTTCGGCGAATGATCAATGACTGAGAGACCGTCTGCTGTTTACTGATGCGCCGAGCGCGTGCGAGCGCGTCCTTGCGCAAGCCACGTGCGCTACTCAGATCACCATCTTATGGAGACCGTGGCACTGATGAATCTACCCAGGGGGTTGGCGTTTGCACCGTCGTACCCCAGCATGCTGCTCGTTATCTGTGAGACTTCCGGCGGCGCCCGATCTGCACAATTGATGCAGGACAGATCTAGCATTGGGTGTCCCCAGTGGTCATTTCCGTCAAACAGCCGATACGATGCCGTGAAGTCGAATGTGGTCCAAGACGCAATCGGAACGGGTGTCGGTCCGGACGTGTCTTCGTATCGATTGACGTAGTTCGTGAATGCCGCAATCCCCCATGCCTTATGGTGAAGCCCGACAGAAAGTCGCCCCCTGAAGTTGACAGGCCGCCCGAATATTCCAAGTGTGCTGAAGGATGACGCCCCGGAAACGATTCGATTGTCGAATGCAAAGATGTACGCCCCACTGAATCCCGCGTCATATCGGTATCCATCGATCTCGTGCGTATACTCGAGAGTGGTCAGCACTCCTTTGGTTCGACTTGTCCCAACGTTCTGAAATCGATCATCAACGATCGCCGTTGCATCGGAGAGCAGTCTGGGCGGCCCATACCCTGGATAAGCCGTCAGATTGA
The DNA here is from genome assembly GCA_021820785.1 of Pseudomonadota bacterium. The sequence goes on along the minus strand of JAKADE010000006.1, from coordinate 18,344 downwards.
TGTAAGTATTCGAGCTATTGACAGACTGCTCGAGCTCCAAAAGCGATGGGTTTTGCTGGATGTAGACCGAATAGAGATTTTCATTACCCAGCGCATTCAATAGAGGAATGATCGTATTCTCGATTTTGTCCGTGAAATGCGCATCATAATAGGTAATGTGCGCCTGCAGACCTTCGACCGCTCGCGGTCGCAAATCGACACCTACAGTCCACTCAGTAGAGCGCTCCGCTGTGAGCCCTGGATTCGCGCCTACTCGCACAAGCGCAGCGGTCGACTGTCCGGTCGGCAGCGTTGCTTCCGGAGAATTTACTAAATAGGTATAGATACCACCGTAGAGTTCGTAGAAATTTGGTGCCTTGAACGATCTACTGAGAGTTCCTCTGAACTTGATTCCCTGTGTCGGCTGCCATGCAATCCCGATCCGAGGATTCGTCGTGGACCCGAAGTCCGAGTAGTGATCAATGCGAGCCGCAATGTCGACATTGAGCTTCTGTCCATGGAGCCCTTCGTTGCGAGTTCCCAGCAATGGAATCTCGCCTTCGACGAACGCCGAGTCGACTTCTCGACTCTTGTGAATATCCTGTTCGTCATAGAGGCCCGTGAAGTACGCTGACAGGGAATTTCTACGGTACTGCACGCCGATCGCCGCTTTTGCAGTTCCGCCGGGCATCTGGAACATTGGCCCACTCCCGACGAGCGATCCGGTGGAGAGCACATTATCCCCTGCAATTAGACCTTCCGTGGATGTCGTATGCGAATCGTTACCGCCATACGAACCATGCGCACGCAGCATCCAGTGATCAGGAAGCGATGCATCGGCACCGATCGAGTACGAATACTGAGTGACCCCGACGTATGCGCCCAGGGTAATTCCGGCGGTGACGAGGGTGGAATCCCGGCGATGTGAGTAGAAGGCCGAACCGTTGAGAGAGACATCTCTACCCAGAGATTCGTTTCCGGTCAGATAGACACTATTTGTCGTCATCGACGGGGTGAGTTGCCCCGGGACTGAATTGAAGCTGTACGGACGATCATCTGCATTCAATGGCGTCTCGTCGTGATATTCGTACGCTATCAGTGCGTGCCCGGAGGCCCAATTGATTCCGTAGGACTGAGACGCGCGATAATCGTTGAGACTCCCGTGTGTTACGGACCCATATTCCACAGACGTTGCGCCGCCCTCCTGCCTGTCCTTCAGGATGTAGTTGACGACGCCCCCCATGGCATCTGATCCGTAGACGGCTGATGCGCCATCGGTCACCACATCAATGCGCTTGATCATACTCAGCGGAATGACCGAAATGTCGGTAAACGCCCCGTTGATTCCGGCAGGCGCAAGCCGGTGTCCATTGACCAGCACGAGGGTGGAGTCATACCCCATTCCCAACAGATCGACGCCAGATCCGTCCGCCTCATTTCCGGCATTATTCTGCGTGGGAAGATTGTTCACCTCGGATCCGATCGAATGCAGGTTCTCCGGCAGCGACGCCATCAGCTGCTCGACGCTCTGGTATCCCGACTCCCGGATCTGGCGTGCCGTGATGCTGATGATCGGTTCCGACGGCGGGGGTCCCCCGCTGATGTGACTGCCGGTGACAATGACCTGCTGCAGAACCGGTGGCGTCTCCGCATTGCCGGATCCGCGATGCTTCTTCAACGTGCGTTCACTCGGGCCTTCCTTCCCGGTCAACGCCGGCGAACCACCGGAGGTCTCACTCCGCGGGACCTCACCGCCAGCAATCGGGAAGATCTCAACGGTCCGATCCGTGACGAAGTACGTGAGGGGTGTCCCTTTCAGCAATCGCGCGATGGCTTCGCGGGCGGTATATCGCCCCGACACTCCCGGAGCCGCACGTTCCGTATGCTCGGCACCATGGAAGATGATCTGCAGGTGCGCCTGCCGTCCGAAGGCGAGCAGTGCCTGACGGAGTCCTTCCGGTTGAATTTGAAATGCGGTGACGTGATCGAGAACTCCGGCGAGTGCGGGCGTTGCGAACGCAAGCGGGAGCGCACAGAGCGATGCAGAAAGAAAGTGATGAAGGCGCGCATGAAGTCTGTTCGCGCGGCGATGAGTCAGGCTGTGAACATCAAACACCATGGAGTCCCCCAATCGTCACTGTTGTCTTGGGTCAAGAGACGGACAGTGACTCGGGAAGGGAACCCGCCGAGGGCTGATCCCGCGAATGCCGGCGTCAAGCGGTTCCCAAACGGGTACGTTGTTTTCGACGTCAGTTTACGGAGCGTGACAGTCGTTTGCCTGACGCGTGACCACAGACGTCTTCAGCTGGACGCAGACGCCGCGGCTCGTGCGAACGGCAACAACCGGAAGGACTCGGCTCAGTCCGTTGAGCCATGCGGGAATGTGATGACTGAGTACGAGGGTGGTGAGGTGAAGGCTCGCGGCCGCGGGGGACACCCGAATGGGCGACCGCGAATAGCGGCTCAGGTTCTCTGCGACTACCCCGAGCGGTTCATCCACGAACTCGAGATGACCTCTCGTCCAGCCCAGCGCCAAGCGTGGACTGACGTGTCGGATCTCCCCGGGGATCCGTCTGCCATAGACGAAACGCTCGCCGCGGCGCAGTCGGATCGGCTTCAGGACCGGCTCCCCGAGGCGGGGCGTGCGACGCATTCCCGCGGGGAACACTTCGACGCGTCCCTCGGTGACGGTGACTTCCGTCCGCCCGGATTCGCGATCGACCACGAATGCCGTGCCCAGATCACGAATTTGTTCGCGGCCTGCGGTGACCATGAACGGCCAGTGCGCGCGGTGGACGACGTCGAACCAGGCTTCTCCGCGTTTCAGATCGAGTGCACGCCGCTGTGGGGTCATGCTCACCTCGAGCACCGTGCGCGCACCCAGGATGACTGTCGATCCATCACCCAGGCGGATGCGCTGCATCCGCCGGGCGGCGGTGCGGTAGATCGAGGGGGCGCCAGCGCGTTGCCCGGATGTGATCAGGACGGGCTTCGGCGGAGCCACCGGTCGCAAGAGAACGGCACTCGCGGCACACACCACGAGGACCGCGCCTGCTAGCGTCCACCGCATCGACGGCCAGACGCTCCGGGGATTCCGGTGCCGGTGTGCCGCACTGATCCGGGCTACGGCCCGGGAGTCCTCCAGCCCCTGGGCGTCTCGGTAGAGCTGCGCGCAGGCCGCATAGACTCTGCGATTGTCTTCGTCGAGCACCCACTGTCGCCAGGCCTCCTGCTGCTGCGGCGTCAACGGATCGGCGGCACAGCGCAGGGCATGCCACTCGAGTGCCGCGAGCCAGCGGTCCGCGTCGAATTCGGAGAGCAGCTCAGCGGGCCTCACGGTGCAGCGCTCCCACCGTCCCCGTCGTCGAGCGACGCGTGCAGATAGGCAAGCGCCCGCGCCACATAGATCTTGGCCATCCTTCCGCTGATGCCCATCGCGTGCCCGACCTCATCGAACGGCAGCCCCTGAACGACGCGCAGGGTGAACGCTTCGAGACAGCGCGGCGGCAGGTGCGCGAGCGCCTGTTCGATGATCTCCAGACGCTGTCGGGCGTCGACGACCGCCTCGGCGGAGGGCGCGAGCTGCTCGGCTTCGGTACGAACTGCTTGCACGAACCGCTCGCGCACGCCACGGCGGCGTCCGTGATCCGTCATGAGATTGAGTGCACACCGCCACAGGTAACTCGCCAATGAGGCGATTGAACCCTGCCGTTCCACCGCGAGCACCTTGACATACGCATCCTGGGCGATCTCCCTGGCCACCTCGACTGAGCCGGTCCGCTGCGTCAGAAACCTGACGAGCGGCGCATGGTGCTGCCGCGCGACTTCCGCGAGCGCGGCAGATCGGTCTTCGAGCGGCGCACCGCCGATGGCGGCACCCTCGCCGTTGGCTTCGGAAACCGCTTCGAGTGACGCCTCCGCGCTTCGTGCGTTCACGGCAGGTCCATTCGAGTGAGAAACGCATGAACTGCACCGGCGGGAAGCGCGCGGCACTCTCCCTCTGCGTGTCTTGTCGCCTGCACCACGTTCTCACCCCCTCGACCGGATTCGTCCTGCCTCCGCGAGGCCGGCTCGCGGGACACCAGAGGTCGCAGCATGTTGTCCGCGTGCGACATGCCGGCATCAATCCGACATTTTGTCGACTATAGTCCTCACTGCGGCTGCAGCGCCAACCCTTTCATCTCCGAGCGTCGTGTGTGTATTTTGGGGCGTGCTTCAGACGATGCACGGACGCAACAGCGTCATTCGTAACATCCGATTCAGACTAAGATGTTGAGGCGTGAACAAGCGTGATGAGACAGACGCAAAAGCGGACGTCTCGAGGTGCGATCGACTGAGCGGGAGGCAGGGGCGAACGCAAGCGCCCCGCCGGGGGCCTCGCCGACCCCGTCAGGCGCGTGAGGGCGCGGTGCCGAGCATCGCGCGCAGATTTGCCCCCGTGGCCTGGGCCGCCGGACCAACGATGACATGCAGGCAGTCGGGGGCAACCCACGCGCAGCCGCGCAGCTCGAGGCGCTGCAGCGCCTCGGGATTCACACGCCCCGCATCGGCGAGTGCGATGCGCAGCCGCGACGATGCGGCCGCGACGTCGCGGATGTTCGCCGTGCCGCCGAGCGCCGCGAGCAGACCCTGGATCTGCGCCGGCTCGAGCGCGGGAACCGGCGGAATCTCGATCGCGGTGACCGGGGCCGAGGCCGCCGCAGGAGCGGCGCCCCCCGCGGCCTCGGGCGGCATGTTCTGCAGTGCCTCACGCATCTCTCCGGCGATCTGCTCGGCCACCGGTCCGATGATGACCTGCAGCGCTGTCGGCGTCGGACGCACCATGCCGACTGCCCCGAGCCCCTTCAATGCCGCTTCGTTGACCGCGCTCTGCGCACGCACCGTCAGGCGCAGCCGCGTCGTGCAGGCATTGACCTGCTCCAGATTCCCCGGCCCCCCGAGGGCGGCGATATAGGCGCGCGCGCGCTCGCTGCCGGCAGACACCGGGGCCACCGCCGCAGGCTGTGCCTCGCTCTCGCGGCCGGGGGTCTTCAAATCGAACTTTACGATCGAATAGCGGAAGATGCCGTAATAGAGCCCGAAGTACACCGCGCCGATCGGCAACAGCAGCAGCGGATGGGTGGCGTATTTGAAATTCAGGATGTAATCGAACAGGCCGGCCGAGAATCCGAATCCGAGCCGCACGTCGAGCGCATTCGTGATGATGAACGCAAGACCCGTGAGCAGCGCGTGCACCAGGTACAGCCCGGGCGCGAGAAACATGAACGTGAACTCGACCGGCTCGGTGACGCCCGTGAGGAACGACGTGAGCGCGATCGACAGCAGCAGACCGGCGACCGCCGGCCGGCGCTCCGGCCGGGCCGTGTGGTACATGGCCAGGCAGGCCGCCGGCAAGCCGAACATCATCACGGGGAAAAACCCGGCCATGAAGGCGCCGGCGTGCGGATCGCCGGCGAAGAAGCGGTTCATGTCGCCGGTGACGCCGTGATAGTGCCCGACGATGAACCAGGCGAAGCTGTTCAGGATGTTGTGCAGACCGGTGACGATGAGCAAGCGGTTGAGTACACCGTAGACGAACAGACCCCACGGGCCCGAGGCGAGCACCGTGCGGCTGAGTGCGTCCATGCCGTGCTGGATGTGCTCGAGCTCCATGCCGAGCAGGATGGCGAGCGGCAGCGCGGCGAACCCGGTGATGATGGGCACGAAACGCCGGCCGCCGAAGAATGCCAGGTAACTCGGCAGCGTGAAATTGTGGAAGCGGTTGTAGAGCGCCCCGCCCATCAGACCGGAGACGATGCCCACCGGGACGGTGAGCTCGGCGAGCTGCTTGCGGGTGAAGGCCTCGATCACCAGCGCGTGCGCATGCGCCGGAACCCCGGCGAGCACCGCCGCCGGCGCCACCACGAATACGGCCGCGCCCTTATTGATGACCAGATAGCCCACGACCGCCGCCATGCCGGCCGCGCCGTGATTGTCGCGCGCCAGTCCGATCGCCACGCCCACCGCGAACAGCAACCCGAGATTGGCGAAGATCGCCTGGCCGGCGGCGGCCATGACCGGGATGTTCAGCAGGTCGGGCTGGCCGAGCCGCAGCAGCAGCGCCGCGGCCGGCAGCACCGCGATCGGCAGCATCAACGCGCCGCCGAGCTTCTGCAGTGAGGCGAGGATCTGTTTCATGGGGGCCATTCCGTCACGGTTGCACTCAGCGGCGGGCCGAGAGCGGCTCGGCGGACGCGTCGTTCGATTCAGCACAGCGCGCCCGCACCGCCTCGGCCGAGTCCTGTTCGAGCGCAGCGACGGCACGCTCGCGACACTCCTCGAGGGTGAGCGTTGCGAGCAGCGCCTTGATCTGCGGGATCACCGCCGGCACGCACGACAGTTCGTGTACGCCGAGTCCGACCAGAATGGGCACCGCTTGCGGATCGGACGCCAGTCCGCCACACACGGCGGTACGCCGCTGGTGGGCATTGGCTGCCTCGGCGGTGCGGGCGATCAGGCGCAGCACGGCCGGATGCAGCCCGTCGAGACGCGCCGCGAGGTGTGCGTGGCCGCGATCCATCGCCAGGGTGTACTGGGTGAGATCGTTGGTGCCGATGGAAAAGAAATCCACCTCGCGGGCGAGTGAGTCGGCCATCAGTGCCGAGGCGGGCGTCTCGATCATCACGCCGAGCTCCACCGGGGCGGTGCGGCCGATGCGTCGGCACGCGTCCACAATGTGCGCACGCACGATGCGGATTTCCGTCACGTCGGTGATCATCGGCAGCAGCAGCCGGCATTGTCCGGGCGGCTCGACGGCGAGCACCGCGCGCAGCTGCTCATCGAGCAGGTCCTCGCGCCAGAGACTGGTGCGGATGCCGCGCAGACCGAGCGCGGGATTCTCCTCTGCCGGCAGCGGCAGGTAGGCAATCGGTTTGTCACCCCCGATGTCCAGTGTGCGCACCGTCAACGGCCGCCCCGCCAGCGCGGTCGCGATGCGTTGATACTCGGCACGCTGCTCGGCCTCGTCCGGCGCCGTCTGGCGCTCGAGAAACAGGAACTCGGTGCGCAGCAGCCCGCAACCCTCGGCGCCATTGCGCACCGCGAGTTCCGCGTCCGCCCGCGAACCGAGGTTGGCGAGGACCTCGATGCGGGTTCCGTCGGCGAGACGACATTCGCGCTGCGCGGCCATCCGTTCCCGGGCGCGCCGCTCGGCGGCCTGTGCAATCTGCCGGCGCGCCGCATCCAGGGCCGCTGCGCCCGGATCGACGAGCAGCTCGCCGCGCTCGGCATCGAGCACCAGCGTCGTTCCTTCCCGGATGTGCTCGAGCGCCGCACCGAGTGCCACCAGCGCGGGAATGCCTGCGGCGGCAGCCAGAATCGACACGTGCGAGGTCGCTCCGCCGGCGGCCAGACAGATACCCGCGAGCGCGCCGGTCTCGAGCCCCACCAGCTGCGAGGGCAGCAGCTCATGGGCAATGAGAATGGCCCCTGGTGCCACCGTCGGCACCGCAGCCGTCTGCCCGGTGAGCACGAGCAACACCTGCTGCTCCAGATCAATCAGGTCGTCGGCCCGCTCGGCCATGCGGCCATCCTCGAGCGCGCGCAGCGCCTCGATACTCTGGCGGATGACCGCCCGCCACGCGAACGCCGCGCTCTTGCCCTGCCCGATCAGCGCGAGCGCGCTCGAGTGCAGTGCGGGATCCTCGATCAGGGCCAGGTGCGCCGTGACGATTTCAGCGGCGGCGCCGCGGGCGCCGTCGAGAGAGCGCTCCAGGGCCGCCTGCACCTGTGCGCACGCGCGCCGCAGCGCGGCACTCTCGGCATCGATGCCGCTCCCGAGTTCAGCCACGGCGATCTCCAGCCGGCCCAGCACCGCCGCCGGGCCCACTGCCAGGCCACGGCTCGCGACCACGCCGCGCAGCGCCCCGCCGGCCGCGACCGGAGCCCGCGGCCCGGCCGCGGCCGGCGCCGCCGCGGCGCGCGGCACGGCGCGGTGCGCGTTCGGCTCTGGCTTCGAGAGCAGCTCCGCGAGCGCCTCCAATGCAGCGGCCGCATCGGCGCCACCGGCACGCAACTCGACCTCATCGTCACGCCGCACCCCGAGCGTCATCAGTCCGGTCGCGCTGCGCGCATCGGCGCTGCGTCCCTGAAAGTGAACCTGGACCTGCGCACGCAGGCCCTTCAGTGCCGCGGCGGCCTGCGCCGCCGGTCGCGCATGGATGCCATGCTCGAGCGCCACCTGCACGGACCGGATCAGCGTTGCCTCATCGTGACGTGCCGGCGCCTCTGCGGCCCGCGCCTGCGGCGCTGCCCATTCCAGGAGCAGATCGCCGACGCTCACCGCGCAGTTCAGGATGCGCCGCGTCAGCTGCGGCGCGGGACTGCCGAGCAGCAGCACCGGCGTGAGCACGCTCGGCACGCGGCGCGTGAGCAGGTCCAGGTCGAAGCGGATGAGCGGATCGCCCGTGCGAACCGCCTGACCGGCCGTGACGCAGGCTTCGAACCCTTCCCCGCCGAGCCCCACGGTATCGATCCCGATGTGCATCAGGACGTCCGCGCCGGTCGTGGTCCGCAGCGTGATGGCATGACGCGTCGCGGGCAGCACCGCGACCTGCCCGTCGCAGGGGGCGTAGAGGGTTCCCTCGAGCGGGTCGAGGGCCACACCGTCCCCGAGCATCCGGCCGGCGAATACCGGATCGGGCACCTCCTCGAGCGGGGCGCTCCAGCCTCGCAGCGGCGAGCGCAGCACCCGTTCACTCATGGCGCGGCGTGCTGCACATGCAGACCCCAGACCAGCGCCCGCAGCAGCGAGTCGCGCGCATCATCTTCTCCGAGCACCCAGATCATCACTCCGCGCAGATGTTCGTGCCGCACGAACGCGGCCTTGATGCCGAGCGAGTGCGGATCATCGTAGGTGAAAAAAATATGCCGGTGCGCGTTGTACAGCCAGGGCGCCTCGGCCGTGGCGCTCCAGTGGCGCACCCACGCCGGACTGCTCAGCATGCGCGCCGCAATGGTCTTCCACGGCGTCTCCGGATAGCCGGCCGTGTACTTCGAGTACAGGCCTGCGTGCCGGGCGCTCACGCCCTTGAACCCGCGGCCGTAAAAGGCGATGCCGAGGAGGATCTTGTCCGCCGGCACCCCGTGCGCCTCATAGTAGCGCACCGCGCCGAGAAGATTGTCGCGCGCTCGCTCGGGCTGCGGCTCGGGGTCACGCGGATCGGCCCGCAGCGGCGTATTGAATCCGCTCACCGGGCTGAAGATGGTGTTCATGTCATAGGTCATGACATTGAACCAGTCGACCTCGGGGGCGATCGCCGCCAGATCGTAACTGTCGCTCACCGAGTAGGCCCCGCCTTTCTGCCAGGTACCGGCCGGCGTCGCGATGGTGAGCAGATAGTGCCGGTGCGTCCGGGCACCGAGCGCATCGAGCTGCCGGCGCAGCGTGCGCACGAGCGCGGTGGCATCGGCCCGGTCCTGCGGACGGGAGCGGTTCATGCCCCCGTGCACCGGAAACTCCCAGTCGAGGTCGATGCCGTCGAAATGATCCTGCGCGATCATCCGCCGGACACAGCTGCGCGCGAACGCGGCGCGCGATGCCCGGGTGAGCGCGATATCCGAGTATCCGGGGGCCTGGTCCCAGCCGCCGATCGACACCAGCAGCGTCAGCCCCGGATGGTGCCGGCGCAGCTGGCGCAGCCGCGCAATGGTGTGCTGCTGTGCGGGACTCGGTCGCGCACAGCGGCCGGCCGCGTTCGGCTCCTCGAATGCATAGATGATGGTATTCAGGTGCTGCACCGGAATGGCCGCCACTGGCATCCCGCCGTCGTAGTAGGCCACGATCTGCGGCATCGCGGCCTGCACCGGCATGGCGAGCACGAGCGCACCGATCAGCACCCCCAGCCCCGCACCCAGAATTCTCATCACCGTGCCGCCGCGCGCTGCCGGCGGGCACCGCACCTCGCCCGCCCTTGGGGTCCGCATACGCCCTGCCTCATTGTTCAATAGATGATCCCCCGGGGACGCTGGCGGCACCTCGCGCCGCCGCCGGCCCGGCCGACAACCGGCACAGCTCCCGTACCGGTTGTCAGCCCAACCGGGATCATCGCAGCTGGGGGGATTCGCCGCGAGGACCCCGGCGCCGGAAATCTCGCTCCGGCCTCCTGCGGCGCGACGCCGCAGGAGGCCGGGCCGTCGTCGTCCGTGCTCAGAGCTAGAACTTGTACTGTGCAGTCAGATAGTACTGGCGACCGTTGTTGTAGATCGCCACCGGCTGCGACAGGTTCTGTCCGTACTCCTTGACGAGTTCGCCGGTGAGGTTGCGCGCACTGAACGTGACGCTCAGATCGCGAGTCACCGAGTAACCCACCTGCATGTTGAGGAACCCGGCATTGGCGACGTTCTGCGGCGAACCCTCCGCCACCGCCGCGTAGTAGTGCGAGCGGTAGTTGTAGTCGAGGTTCGCGCTGATCGGCCCGCGCTGGTAGTACCCCATGATGTTGTAGGTGTACTTGGAGTTGTCGAGCACCGGATTGCCATCCGAGGTCGTCCCGTCCGAGTACGTCAGATTCGTATTCAGACCGAAGCCATAGGGCAGCGCCTGGTCCCACGCCACCACGATGCCCTTGATCTGCGCCGGCGTATTGAACGGCGAAGTGATGCTGAAGGTGTCGAATTGCTTGGTGGTCGCGTTGTAGTAAGTGCCCTGAGAGGTACCGAAGTCTACGTACGAAGACAGGTCCATGTTGAACAGCTTCGCCTCCACCATGGACTCCGGACCGTAGTAGTACTCGAGGTCCGTGCTGTACACCGCACCCTTGATCGGCCGCAGGTTCGGATTGCCGCCACTTCCGGTGAGATTGGTATCGGTGAGGTTGATGCCGCCCCCGAGGGTGCTGTAGTCCGGCATCGAGATGGTCTCGGCCGCCGCGAACCGGGCGATCAGGTGCTTGGTCAGGTCGAATTTCAGATTCACGCTCGGCAGCGCATTGAAGTAGCGGTTGTCCACTTCGGTTGCCGTGAACGGTCCGAACGCCGAAGTGGTGACCGGGTTCGCTCCGCCGGCGACGTTGGTCAGCACTTCCTCGAGGGTGTTCACGAAGCGCACGCCGAAGTTACCGCTCCAGTGATCCCCACCGATGTCGGCCATGAGGTAGGCCGCAAAGTCGTTCTCCGCGACATTGAAGGTGCCGAGCCAGTAGTAGCGGCTGGGTCCAGTGCTCAGATTGGTCGCATCGAACGCCTCGATGGCGCTCTCGGAGTTCGTGAAGATGTTGTTCGCCCAGGCCCCACCGCCGGGCAGGGTGGACTGGTAGTTGGCGGGATATTCCCCACCGGTGTAGCTCGGCACGCAGGCAGGCGGTCCGGAGTAGCAGGCGAGACCTTGATCTTGGGGCCACATCGTGTTGTGCTGGTGATGCGCGAAGCGCACCCCCATCTTCAACGCTTCCATCGCCCCGTCGTCGATGCGCAGCGTGGCATCGAGCTTGCCGTACGCTTCCTTGTCGATCGAGTGCAGGATGTCGTTCCATGCCCAGCTGACGCCGTAGCCGGCCGGATTGTTGGTTGCCGTGCCCGGGAACTGCACCTGCGCCAGGCTGTTCAGTCCGTTCAGCTGATAGCTGACGCCGTTGCCGCCGTAGAACTCGTACGCCGGCTGCGAAGGCGTCTTGCCCTCACCATACGTGAAGCCGAGCTGACCGCCGATGGTGAGGCGGCTGCTGGCTTCCCACTTGCCGTCGAGGTTGATGTATCCCGTCTCGGCGGCCGCATCCGGACGCATGATCTGGTCATACACGATCGAGGGCGGCGCACCGGCCTGGGTCGGCCAGCTGCCGGCGACCAGGGTGCCGTTCTGCACGGTGAGGGACGTCGGCACGTAGGTCGGGGAGACGAACTTGCTGCCCCACATCAGGAAGTTGTCGTTGTAATTCGACGCCAGCAGATGCGAATAGAAGGCCGTCAGGTTGAACGACAGCGTGTCGGTCGGCTTGATCTGGAAGTCAAGCAGTCCGCCGGTATTTTCCTGGGTCTGCTCGAACAGCGCCTGACCGAGCAGCGTCGGATACATCGCGCCAGCGGCGTTCGGCAAAGACGGATTAGCCGCCTGCCAGGCCGCCGCGGTCGCAGCCGGGACCGGGGCGTAGCCCAGTATTTCCTGACCGTCGCGGCGGATCGACTGCTTCTGGTAGAACACCTGACCGAGGACGCCCACCCGATCGTTGTGCCAGCTCAACTGCAGGCTGCCCTGCGGATTGGTCTTGCCGGACATGTCCCAGTAGTTGGCGCCCACATTGACGAAGCCATGCAGCCCCGCCTTGTAATCGAACGGCTTCGGGGTCTGGATGTCGACCGTGCCCGCCACGCCGCCGGCGAGCAGGTTCGCGCCCTGGCTCTGGTAGGCCGTCAGCCGGGAGATCATCGTGGCCGGGAACAGATCGAAGCTCACGCTGCGCCCGACGGTCGCGTACTGATCCTCGATGAACCAGTCGCCCGAGGAGACGTAATGTCCGTCGACCGTGACCTGGGTCAGGATCGGCGGGGCGCCGAGCAGACTCACCCGGTCGTTGATGGCAAAGCCGCCCTCGCCGGCCACCGAGGACTGGGTATCGACGCCCGGCATGGTCTGCAGCACGTCGGCGACGTTCTGTGCCGGCAGCTTGCCGACGTCCTCGGCAGTCATCACTTCGACATTTTCCGTCGAGGCGCGCTTCAGCGCGAGCGACTGACGCACGGAGAAGCGAATACCGGTGACGACCACTTCCTGCAGCGCCGAGCTCGGCGCTTTGGTCTTGCCGGAGTTGTTCGACGACACGCTCGCCTGCTGCGCGAACCCTGTGCCGCCCCACAGCGCGACCGCGACGGCGGTGCCGATCAACGTAGATTTCGCGATTCTCATAAATTCACATACCCCGGTGATGTTGTCGTTTGTCGAGACCGCCCATGCCGTGAGCCTCATCGGCGCCACACGCCCCGGCGACCGTTCCGTCTGATCCCAGCGCCGCCCCGTGGACGCAATCCCGGTGTCTTACGCAGTGCCGCCCCGATTGTTCGACCCGGAGGCGTTGCGTAAACACCACACTGGTACCTTTTAGATGCCAGTGTAATACCAGTTTCTCGAAAAAGCTATACCATGGCGACGGGGCGAGTTCTTGTCCGGCTTAATTCAAGCTAATTCATATGCTTGAAACTGAGATTAGACAGTGCGATTGCAGACTGGTATTGTAGTGGTATTATCAGACCGATGACGAAACGGGCCGGGGGAACACACCTTTGATGCTGTCGCATACGCTCGGCAAACTCGATGAGAGCAGCGCTCTCCCCCTGTACCAGCAGCTGCAGCGCGCGCTGCGCGAGGCCATCGAGACCCGGCTGATCGGTCCCGACGATGCTCTGCCTCCGGAGCGCGACATCGCCGAGGATTTCCACATCTCGCGCATCACGGTGCGCAAAGCGATCGATGGATTGGTGAGCGAGGGACTGCTGGTGCGCCGCCAGGGTGCCGGCACCTTCGTATGCGCGCGCGTGGAGAAGAACTTCTCCAAGCTGACCTCCTTCTCCGAAGACATGCAAGCGCGCGGCCGCACGCCCCGCAGCGTGTGGGTTCGCAAGGCCGAGGGCAGCGTGACGCCCGAGGAAGCGCTCACGCTGCGCTCGAGCCCCGGCACGCCGGTGTACCGCTTTCACCGCATCCGGTATGCCGACGATGCGCCGATGTGCATCGAGTACGCGACCGTACTCGCCTCCTGTCTGCCGTCGCTCGATGCGGTGGAGTCCTCTCTCTATGAAGCACTCGAGCGCGCCGGCAACCGCCCCGTGCGTGCCCTGCAGCGCCTGCGTGCAGTGCTGTTCAGCGCCGAGCAGGCCAAGCTGCTGCAGATCCACGAGCGCGATGCGGGACTGCTCGTCGAACGGGTCGGGTTTCTCAAGGACGGTCGCGCCGTGGAATTCACCCAGTCGTACTTTCGCGGCGACATCTACGACTTCGTGGCTGAGTTGAGTGACATATGAGCCCGCAGATGCCCGAATCGGCCACCCGCATGTACTGCGAGGCCGCGCAGGCCGCCCAAGTGGTGCGCGACCAGCTGTTCAGCAACGCCGAGCGCATGGAGAGCCTGGCGGAGCGGCTGCGCGCGCAGCCCCCGCGCGTCGTGGTGACCTGCGCCCGTGGCAGCTCCGATCATGCCGCAACGTTCGCGAAGTACCTGATCGAGACGCGTCTGGCGGTGCCGACCAGTTCCGCGGCCCCGTCGGTGAGCTCGCTGTATGACGCGCGGCCGGACCTCTCCGGCGCGCTGTGTCTGGCGATCTCCCAGTCGGGCGCGAGCCCCGATCTGCTCGCCTCCGTGCGCAAGGCGCGCGAGGCCGGCGCCCGGGTCGTGGCGTTGGTGAACGCGGCGAATTCGCCGCTCGAGGCGCTCGCCGATGACTTCGTGCCCCTCACCGCCGGCGCCGAGACGAGCGTGGCGGCCACCAAATCCTTCATCGCTTCGCTCGCGGCCATCACGCACCTGGTGGCCTGCTGGAGTGCCGACCGGACGCTCTCCGAGGCGCTGCGCAAGGCCCCGAAGCACCTCGAACGCGCCTGGAGCCTCGACTGGAGCGCCGCCCTGGAGCCGCTCGTTCAGGCCCACGATCTGTACGTCATCGGCCGCGGCATCGGTCTTGCCGTGGCGCAGGAGGCCGCCCTGAAGCTGAAGGAGACCTGCGGGCTGCACGCCGAGGCGGTGAGCGCAGCGGAACTGCGCCACGGACCGATGGCGCTGGTGAAGCCGGGCTTCCCGGTACTGGTCTTCTCGCAGAACGACGAGGCGCGCGCCAGCATCGAGATGCTCGCGCAGGAACTCACCGCGCGCCGCGCCGCCGTTATGATCGCCGGGTCGCGCTGCCCGCAGGCCCTGCAACTGCCGGCCGAGCCCGCCCACCCGGTCATCGAGCCGATGCTGCTGATCCAGACGTTCTACCGGCTGGCGAACGCGCTGTCACTCGCCCGTGGACTCGACCCGGATCATCCCCCTCACCTGCGCAAGGTCACCGAGACCGTCTGATGTCCATTGCACTGATCAACGCGCGGGTGCTGCGCGACGACACACTCCTCGACGAGCACTGCGTGCTCATCGACGGCGGTCGCATCGTAGATGTCATGCCGGCCGCACAGGCGCGCGGCCCGCACATCGAGCGGGTGGATCTCGGCGGCGGACTGCTGCTGCCTGGGTTCATCGACACGCAGGTCAACGGCGGCGGAGGCGTACTGTTCAATGACGCGCCGAGCGTCGAGGCGATCGGGCAGATCGGGCGCGCCCACCGCCGGTTCGGCACCACTGGCTTCATGCCGACACTGATCAGCACGGACCTCGACGTCGTCGCGCAAGCCATCAGCGCCACGCGCGGGGCGCTCGCGGCCGGCGTGCCTGGGGTGCTCGGCATCCACATCGAGGGGCCGTTTCTGAGCGTCGAGCGCAAGGGCGTGCACGACCAGGCGAAGCTGCGAGAACTCGACGAGAGTGCCGTCGGCCTGCTGAGCTCCCTCGGCGCCGGGCGCACCATCGTCACGCTCGCTCCCGAGGTGACCACCCCTGAGATCATTCAGCGGCTCGCCGATGCCGGTGTCATCGTTTCGGCCGGGCACACCAATGCCACCTATGCGGAGGTGACCGAGGCGCTGCGTCACGGGCTGCGCGGCTTCACGCACCTGTTCAACGCCATGTCGCAGCTGACGAGCCGCGAACCCGGTGCCGTAGGTGCCGCGCTCGAGGACCCTTCGAGCTGGTGCGGCATCATCGTCGACGGCGAGCACATCGCCCCGGCGGTACTGCGCCTCGCGCTGCGCTGCAAGCCGCACGAGCGGTTCATGCTGGTCACCGACGCGATGCCCGCGCTCGGGACCGACCTGCGCACCTTCGAGCTGCAGGGCCGACGGATCACCGTCGCCGGCCCGGTGTGCTACGACGAAGACGGCCGGCTCGCCGGCTCGAACATCGACCTGGCCAGCTGCGTGCGCAACGCCATGGGGCTGCTCGGTCTGCCGCTGCACGAGGCGGTGCATATGGCGAGCCTGTATCCGGCGCAGTTCCTCGGGCTCGCCGGGGAGCTCGGACGCATCGAGCCGGGCTACCGGGCCAATCTCGTGCTGACCGACGAGACGCTGCACGTGCGCGCCACCTGGATCGACGGACAACGCGAGAACGCCTGAGCGCAGCGGCGCGCGCCGGCGCATTCCGCTATCCTTGCCGGGGATTCGGTCCGGCCCGGCGCCCGCAGCGGCGCAGCCGCTCCGGGCCGGCCGCAAGGAGATGCCCGCATGTCGATCCTACGTCGCAGCACGGCGTGGCTGCCCGTGCTGCTCGCCCTGAGTCTGAGTGGTTGCGGCAACAGCGGGGATGCCCAGATCCGCCTGCTCAATGCCAGCGCCGGCTATGCCGCGCTCGATGTGTACTTCGAGCAAAGCGGCACCGCAGGTTCCCCGCAGATCAGCAATGTCGCCTCGGGCACGGTGAGCAGCTACACCGGGGTGATTCCGGCCGCCTACACGGTCTACTTCACCAGCCACGGCGTCGGGGCGGCGAACGCCCTCTCGAGCGTCAGCAAGACCCTCGCCAACAGCGAACGGCGCACCTACGTCGCCTACGGGGACAGCGGCTCGTTCGGCGTCCTCGACATCAACGAGCAGCAGGCCTCCCCGAACGGCGGCTATGCGAACGTCGAGGTGCTCAACGCCGACCCGGATGCCGGCAGTCTCGATGTGTACCTCACAAGTCCCGGCATCCCGCTGAGCAGCGCCTCGCCGAACTTCAGCGCCCTCGCCGGCGGCAAGGCGAGCCCGTTCAGTGCCATCCCGCAGGGTACGTACGAGCTGCGCATCACGGGGGCGGGCAAGAATACGGACCTGCGTTTCGACCTGCCGAGCCTGAAACTCTCCGACCAGGAGACCCTCTCGCTCATCATCACCGAATCGCCCGGCGGCTACCTGGTGAACGTGATGGCGCTGCCGCAGAAGGGCGCGCTCACGGTCTACACCAACCCCGACGCGCGGGTGCGCGCCGCAATCGGCGTCAGCGGCGCGAGCAGCGTTTCCGCGTCGGTGGGCTCGACGGCGCTGCTGAGTGGCGCGCCTGCCTCGACGATCGGCAGCTACCAGCTGGTGTCCGCCGGCAGCCAGACGGTGAGCCTCGTGGTCGACGGCACGGCCGTGAGCGCCCCGGACCAGAGTCTCACAGCCGGCCAGGACTACACCCTGCTCGTCTACGGCACTCCGGGGAACGTCCAGGAGAGCTGGCTGGCCGACCGCAATATCCCGGCGCTCAGCGGCTATTCGAGCGTCCGGCTGGTCAATGCCATGTCCGGCAGCGGCGATCCGCTCTCCCTCGCGGTGAATTTCATGCCGGTCGCCACCGGGGTGCCCCTGGGCTCGGACCTGCCGAGCGGCGCCGCAAGCGGGACCTCCCCGTACAATACCCAGGTGGTGGCCACCACGACCGGAACCGTGACCGTTACGGATTACACCACCGCCCAGACGCTGTATTCACAGAGCACCGCGACGCTCGGCTCGGGCAATGTGTACAGCATGTTCATGTTCGGCAGCACCAGCGCCCCGGTCGGGGTACTCTCCCAGGACCGCTAGGCCGGCGCCGCTGCGCGCACAAAGGCGCCGGGGACCGGAACCCCGGCGACGCGGCCCGCTCAAAGACGTTACACTAGGACTTTTTACAGCCGTTCGGTCTGAACGGACCTGAAATACCCGAGCCAAGGGGGAGATTGATGAGATTCGATTGCGCTCGCGCAATACCGGGCGCCGTGGGCACCCTGCGCACCTCGATCTGCGCCGTAGGCGCGGCGCTGGCCATCGCGCTCGGCGGCTGCAGCGCGAATACGCAGGTGTACAACGGCACGCCCGTCATGCTGCTCACCGGCGAGGCCGCGGGCGACTTCAGCACCTATTCGGTCGGCCTGTATACCATCACCCTCACCCGCTCGGACGGCTACGTCGCCTACGTGCAGACCTCCGATGAGCAGGTCGATCTGACCCGCCGCACGAATCTCACCGAGCTGTTCAATGCGACCGGGGTTCCGGATGGGACCTACAAGAGCATGACGGTCAGCCTGGATTACTCCTCGCCGATCGTCTATCTGAAGGGTCAGAGCACCCCGGCGAAGGTCGAGAACGCCTCCGGGACCGCCAACCCGGGCGTGATCACCGAGACGGTGAACTTCGATCCGTCGAATCCGCTCGTGATCGGTCTGAACAAATCCACCCCGCTCGCCCTCGACATCGACCTGGCCGCCTCGAATTCGATCAATGCGAGCACCAACACGGTCACGGTCAAGCCGTTCATCGTGGCGACCATCCAGCCGTATGAGAACAACCCGCTGCGTGCCCGCGGCCAGAT
>JAKADE010000285.1 GCA_021820785.1 Pseudomonadota bacterium | reverse complement strand
AGCACCATCGTCATGACGCCGAAGAACAGCGCCAATGGCAGCGCCACCGACAGCAAGAGCCGCTGGCTGAGGGAATGCACCGCGGCGCCCGCTGCGTCAGTCGCCCGACTGACGCGCCAGCGAGAAGCGATAGCCGCGTCCGCGCAACGTCTCGATGGGCTTGAGCTGCTCGTTGGGATCGAGTTTGCGGCGCAGCCGCCCGACCAGCACTTCGATGACGTTGCTGTCACGCTCGAAGTCCTGATCGTAGAGCCGCTCGGTGAGCTCGGCTTTCGAGATCACCTCCCCGGCGCGCAGCATCAGGTGCTCGAGGATGCGGTACTCGAAGGTAGTCAGTTCCACGGCCGCGCCGTCGACCGCCACGGTCTGCGCCCGAGTGTCGAGCGTGACCGGACCGCATTTCAGTTCCGGGCTCGCCCAGCCGCCGGCGCGGCGCAGCAGCGCCTGCAGACGCGCCAACACCTCCTCGAAATGAAACGGCTTGGCGACGTAGTCGTCGGCGCCGGCCTGCAGTCCCTCGACCTTGTCCTGCCAGTTGTCGCGCGCGGTGAGAATGAGGATGGGGTAGGTCTTGTGCGCGCCGCGCAGTTTGCGGATCACCTCGAGCCCGGAGAGTTTCGGCAGTCCGAGGTCGATCACGGCCACATCAAGCGGGTACTCCAGGCCGGCGAACAGGCCCTCTTCCCCGTCCTGCGCCACATCGACCGTGAAGCCCGCCGCGGCGAGCTCGCTCTTCAGACTCTCGCGCAGCGCCGCCTCGTCTTCGACCACCAATGCCCGCATCGCCCCCTCCCGCGTGACTTTTAGAGTATCCGCCCGCTCGCGGCATCGACCCGCACGGTGAAGACGCGCCCGGACTGGTCCAGGAGCCGCAGCACGTACACCGTCTGGCCGCCGTCCTTGCGCGTCTCGGCACGCACCACGCGCGCCTTGAAGCGCTGCTCGACCATGCGCACGGCCTGGTTCATGGTGATCGCGCTGTGCGCCAGGGGCGCCGCGGGCGCGGCATACGCGCCGCCTGCCTCGACGCGCACCCCTGCGGCACACAGGAGGCTCAACGCCACCGCCAGAACGAGCCTTGGGCGTATTCTGTTCATGGGAAGTCGCACTTGTGTCATGTCTCGCCGGCGCCGGGCCGCCTGCCGCGGCCGAACCGGCAGCCTCGCCAACCAGTGCCACCCTAGCCTACCACCCGTGAATCCTCGCTGAATACGCCCTGGCCGGTGCGCTCAGGGCTCGCCCTTGGCCTCGCACCAGAGCGCCTCCCACTCTGCGGCGCTCAGCTGCGTGAGCGGCGCGCCGCGCCGCTGCGCCCGCTCCTCCATGCGCCGGAAGCGCCGCTCGAACTTCGCATTCGCGCCGCGCAGCGCCTCCTCCGGATCGATCCCGAGGTGGCGGCCCCAGTTGGCGAGCGCGAAGAGCAGATCGCCGAATTCCTCGCGCACGTGCGCATCGGCGGACCCGCCGGCGGCCGCGAGCGCCGCATCGAGCTCGCCGAGCTCCTCGAGCACCTTCTCGCGCACCTCCTAAGCCTGCGCCCAGTCGAACCCGACGCGCCCGGCACGCCGCCCGAGCTTGCCTGCGCGCATCAACGCCGGCAGCGCCAGCGGGATGTCCGCGAGCGCACTGGCATCACCTCGGGCACCGTCGGCCCGCTCGAGCGCCTTCAGATCCTCCCACCGCCGCGACTGCTCGCGTGCGCTGCCCGGCGCGGCCTCCGCGCCGAACAGATGCGGATGGCGGCGGATGAGCTTCTCGTGAATCCCGGCGGCGACCGCAGCGAAATCGAACCAGCCGCGCTCCTCGCCGAGACGGGCATGAAAGACGACCTGGAAGAGCAGATCGCCGAGTTCCGCGCGCAGCGCATCCGGGTCGTCCCGCTCGATGGCCTCGCGCACCTCATAAGCCTCTTCGATGGTGAACGGGGCGATGCTCCTGAAATCCTGCGCCCGGTCCCAGGGACAGCCGTGCTCCCGATCGCGCAGCCGCGCCATCAGCGCAAGCAGCGCTGCGAGCGCCGCGGCCGGGTCACTCTGACGCATCGGCGCAGCACACCCGGTACAGCGTCAGGAGCATCCCGGCGGTGGCGCCCCAGATGTTGTGTTCGCCGAAGGGAATGTCGACCATGTCGATCTCGACGCCCGGATCGCGCAATCGCACCCGGCGGGGTCGGTGGTTGCGCGGATCGAACACGTAGGCGAGCGGCACCTCGAAGATCACATCGACCTCCTGGCGGTCCGGACGCAGCTCGAAGCCCGGCGCGATGCGGGCCACCACCGGCGTGACCCGAAAGCCGCTGATCACGATGTGATCCGGCAGGTAGCCGATCACCGTGACGAAACGCCCCTCGAGCCCGATTTCCTCGTACGCCTCGCGCAGCGCCGCACCGGCCGGATCTGCATCACCGGCCTCGATCTGTCCGCCCGGGAAGCTCACTTGGCCAGCGTGATGGCGCAGACCGCTGCCGCGACGCGTCAGCAGCACCGTCGGGCCGTCCGGACGGTCCACGAGCGGCACCAACACCGCCGCCGGTGCCGGATCGGGCGGAAAGCTCGCGCGCAGCTCGCGGCTGCGCGCGAGGCTCTGCCCCGGCACCAGCCAGGTCTGGGGCATGTGATTCGGGGCGCTGCCGGCGAGGCGCGCCTCGATGTGTGCCAGCGCCACGGCGCCGTCGCCCGGCGCCCCGACCTGCACCCCGCCGCTGTCAGCCACCGCCGCCGGCACCGCCTTTGATCCCTCCGCGGGTCAGTTCCTCGGGGTCGAGCAGCCGCGTCAGCTCCTCGCGCGGCAGGTCGGTCATCTTCTCGGCCATTTCCCGAATCGGGCGGCCCTCGGCATAGGCCTTCTTGGCGATCGCCGCGCCCTTCTCGTAGCCGATCACCGGATTCAGCGCGGTCACCAGAATGGGATTGCGCTCGAGCGCCTCGGCGAGCCGCTCGAGGTTGACCTTGAAGCCGGCAATGGCGCGCGCGCCGAGCAGCCGCGCGACGTTGGCGAGCAGCCGGATGCTCTCGAGCAGGTTGTAGGCGATCACCGGCAGCATGACGTTCAGCTGGAAATTGCCGGACTGCCCGGCGACGGTGATGGTCGCATCGTGGCCGATCACCTGGGCGCAGACCATCGCGGTCGCCTCCGGGATCACCGGGTTGACCTTGCCGGGCATGATGCTGCTGCCGGGCTGCAGTGCCGGCAGGGCGATCTCGCCGAGGCCGGCGAGCGGACCGCTGTTCATCCAGCGCAGGTCGTTCGCGACCTTCATCAGGCTGACCGCGATCACCTTCAGCTGCCCGGACAGCTCCACCGCCGTGTCCTGGCTCGAGAGTGCCTCGAAGTAATTGTGTGCCGGCTCGAACGGGCAGCCGGTGAGCTCCGCGAGCGCCTGGCAGAAGCGTGCACCGAACTGCGGATCGGCGTTGATGCCGGTTCCGACGGCGGTGCCGCCCTGGGCCAGCCGGTGCAGCCGCGGGGCGGTCGCGGCGAGCCGCTCGAGCCCCGACTCGATCTGCGCGCGCCAGCCGGAGAGCTCCTGGCCGAAGGTCACCGGCATCGCGTCCATCAGGTGGGTCCGTCCGGTCTTGACCACCGAGCCGACTTCCGCCTCTTTAGCGCGCAGCGTGCGGCAGAGCTCATCGAGCGCCGGAGCGAGCTCGCGCCGCACCGCGAGCGCGGCGCTCACGTGCAGCGTGGTCGGGATGACGTCGTTGCTGCTCTGGCCCATGTTGACGTGATCGTTCGGATGCACCGGCTTGCCGAGGCGGCGCGCGGCGAGCGCGGCGATCACCTCGTTGGCATTCATATTGGTGCTGGTGCCCGAGCCGGTCTGAAACACGTCGATCGGAAAGTGTGCATCGTGCCGGCCCTCGGCCACCTCGGCCGCGGCGGACTCGATCGCCGCGGCGATCTGCTCATCGAGCAGACCGAGGCGGGCATTGGCGCGGGCGGCCGCCTGCTTCACCAGGCCGAGCGCACCGATGAACGCCCGCGGCATGGGGCGACCGCTGACCGGGAAGTTCTCCACGGCCCGCTGCGTCTGCGCACCCCAGAGCGCCTCGGCCGGCACCTGCAGCTCGCCCATGCTGTCGCGCTCGATGCGAAACGAATTCGTCATGCAAATGGCTCCGTGGCCCGCCGAAGGATTTCACCGCGCCGCAGGGGGCCGCCTGCGGTCGCGCGATGCAATGCGATATCATAATCCATCCCAGCCCTGTGACTTGTGTCCCGCACCTCATGAGCGAAACGCCCCGCGACCTGCCCGCCGTCCTCGCCCTCTCCCCGGTCGATGGCCGCTACCGGGCCGCCACCGCACCGCTGCGTGCCCTGCTGTCGGAGGCTGGGCTCATCGGCGCGCGGGTCCGGGTGGAGGGCGCGTGGTTTGCGCACCTCGCGGCCGCCGTGCCCGGACTGCCCGGAGCGGCACTCGCCCCGCCGGTGCGCGAGCGCGCACGCGCGCTCGCCGAGGATCCCGGCACGGGCTGCGCCGAGGCGGTCAAGGCGATCGAGGCGCGCATCAATCACGACGTCAAGGCCGTCGAGTACTATGTGCGCGATCAGCTCGCCGCCGCGGGCGCCACGCCGGCGAATCTCGAGCTGGTGCACTTCGGCTGCACCTCCGAGGACATCAACAACCTCAGCTACGCGTTGCTGCTGCGCGCGGCGCGCGATGAGCTGCGCGCGCCGCTTGCGGCGCTGATCAGCGAGCTGACCGCCCTCGCCCACCATGCCGCCG
>JAKADE010000284.1 GCA_021820785.1 Pseudomonadota bacterium | reverse complement strand
ACGAGAGTGTCGAGGGGCGCGCATGGGCGGCGCACCTGGCCCCCCTCGCCGCGGCGTTCGTCGCGCGGTTCGAGGCCTTTCTGCCGCTCGCAACCTATCCGATCCGTTCCGGCGCACACGCCAACACCGCCTTTGCGCTGCTCCTGGCACTCGACTATGCCGCGGCGGCCGGACAGGGGACGCTCGCCGAGCAGTGTGTGCAGCAGGCGCGCCGCTGGTACGGCGCGGACCGGGGCTGTCAGGCGTGGGAGCCTTCTCTCGATGAGTTTCTCTCCCCGGCGCTCACCGAGGCGGCGCTGATGGCCGAGGTGTTGGGACCGGAGGCGTTCGGCGCGTGGTTCGACGTGTTTCTGCCGGAGGCGGCCGAGGGCAGTCCGGCGACGCTGTTCGCGCCGGCGACCGTCAGCGACCGAACCGACGGGAAGATCGCGCATCTGGATGGGCTGAATCTCTCCCGGGCCTGGTGCTGGCGCCGCATCGTCGCGGCGCTGCCCGGCGGACACCCGCTGCAGCGAACGGCCGCTGCGAGCATCGAGGCGCACCTGGCAAGCGCGCTCGGCCAGGTGGCGGGGGATTACATGGGCGAGCACTGGCTGGCGAGCTTCGCGCTGCTCGCGCTCGATCCGCGCAGCGGCTGATCGGGCCGCGTGCCGCGGACGCGCGGTTCCTTCCCTGATGCTGGAACCGGGTCCGCGGTCTCAGGGCTCAACGTCCGCGCGAACGGCTCCACAGCGGGAAACCGCGCGAGTCGCGCAGCATCATGGACTGATGTCCCTTGCGGATCTCGGCCGCGATGACGACAGGTTGACCTTGATAGGTCACCCGCGAGCCGGTCACCTCGATCATCTCATCCGGCGCGAGCTTCAGGTGCTGGCGCGCAATGTACCAGCTGGGTCCCAGGTGCACCGAGACATTGCCTGCGGAGGTTTTCAGCAGAAGGTGAATGCCGTAGGCGCGGCTGCCGCGATAGGCCACTTTCTCGATCGCAATGATTTCCCCGCGGATCGTCTCGACGGTCTGGGTGTCGTACATCCGCGCACCCATGCCACCCATGCCGCCCATCTGGCTCATGCCACCCATCTGGCCCATGTTCTGCTGCGCCCGCGCAGCCTGGGGGGCCGCACAGGCCACACTCATCGCCAGCACACTCAGCGCAATGATCCGTTTCATGATGCTCGTTCCTCGAGTCACAGGAGGGTGGACTCTCCTTCTACGCCTCGCGGCCGGGGGCTTCGATCAGGGGACCTACGTACTGTGCCAACCGGGGCGGGCGGCAGCCGCGCCCCCCCCTGGGGACGCCGATGTTCCCGAGGGCCCGGTGCCCCATTCCAGAGCATCGGCCGGTTCGATTCCCGTGCCGCGCGGGACGCGGGCCGATCCATGCCATACTGCTCCCACCGACCTGCGCGAGCGCTCCGCCCAGATGATCGACTTTGGACGCGATACGCTGCGCTTCCTGCGAGACAACACCCGTTGGATCGGCGCGGGCTTCCTGCTCATGATGTTCTCCTCCTTCGGGCAGACGTTCTTCATCGGCATGTCCGGCAAGGCACTGCGCGAAGCCTTTCATCTCTCGGCGGGCGGCTTTGGCGGGCTGTACATGCTCGCCACGCTCGCGAGTGCGGTGAGCCTGCCGTGGCTCGGGCGAACTCTCGACGTGATGGCGGGCTGGAAGGTGGTGCGCTTCACCCTGCCGGCGCTCGCGTTCGCCTGTGTGCTGTTGGTGCTGGCGCCGAACCTCGTGCTGCTCACCGGCGCGCTGTACCTGCTGCGGCTGTTCGGCCAGGGCATGATGACCGAAACGGCCTACACGGAAATCGGCCGCTGGTTCATCGCCAATCGCGGGCGCGCCATGGCGCTGATCGTGCCCGGCCAGCAGGCCGGCATTGCGCTCCTACCGGTCTTCGTCGTGCTGGTCGATCGGGCGGGCGGCAGCTGGCGGGCCGCGTGGATCGCCTCGGCCGGGCTGATCGTGCTGGTCGGCCTGCCCTCGATTCTTGCCCTGATGCGGGTGGGCCGCGTGCCGCACTCGCAGGAGGTGAAGGCGAGTGCACTGCGCACCGCGCGCAGCTGGACTCGGAGTGAGGTCCTGCGCGACCCGGTGTTCTATCTGCTGCAGTTCGGCGCGCTCGCCCCGCCGTTCATCGCGACCGTCATCTTTTTCAATCAGGACTACCTGATTGCGCTGCGCGGGTACGACCCGCTGATCTTCGCCGCGGCCTTTCCGGTGATGTCCGTCACGACCGTGGTGTTCGGTCTGGTCGGCGGGCACCTGATCGATCGGTTCGGCGCGGTGCGCCTGCTGCCGTACTTCCTCGTGCCGCTCGCCGTGACGGCCGCAGCCCTCGGGCTGATCGCGCCGGTCTGGGGCGTGTATCTGTCGATGTTCCTGTTCGGCATCAGCAACGGGATCACCTCCACGATGCTGGGTGCGCTCTGGCCGGAGATCTACGGCCTTGCGAATCTCGGTGGCATCCGCGCGATGATCGTCTCAGCGATGGTGCTCTCCACGGCGATCGGACCGGGGTTGTCGGGTCTGCTCATCGACCATGGGGTGGCGTTGCCACGGCAGTTGCTGTGGCTGTCCGGCTGGTGTGTGCTCGCCTGCTTCGTGCTGGCGTATGCCGGCTGGCGGGTGCGCCAGCGCGAGGCCGTCCCGGCAGCGCCGCGCGCGGCCTAAGCGCTCGAGGCCATCAACCTCGACGGAGACGTCGTGGGGGTGCAGCCGTTGCGGCTGCACCCCCACGAGTGCTCAGGCGCCTGCGGCCGGCGGGAGCGCCGGCGGGGTGTGCAGTGTCACGGCCGAGCCGGTCGGCAGCGTGGCGACGCCCGCGGCGTAAGCCGCGCTGTTCCAGGCCTTCACCTGCGTCAGCACCGAGCCGTCGTAGCGGCTGAGCAGCTGCTCGATCAGCGTGCGGTCGGCATGGATCAGCCCGAGCAGCTGCGCGCGCGGCTTCGCCCCCCAGAGTCCGGCGCTCATGCCGTACAGGGTGTCGACCTTGCGGTGCAGATGCGAGAAGTGCCGCAGGAAGTCCTCCTCCGCTTTGTGCTGGGTATGCGAGTTCCACAGCGTGTTCTGGTAGGAGGTCAGGGTCTTCTGCAGCGTCTTGCCCTGGGCGAGGAGCGCCGCGTGCCGACGGCCCCAGGCCGGGTCGGACTTGCCGCGCGCCAGCACACCGGCGAGGGTCTTGCGCATGCTCGCGACGTGGTTGAGCAGGCGGTTGACCGCCGAGAGCTCCTCACGCGCGGCCAGACCGGCCTCAGTGTCCGCACGATCCGTGGCAAGCGAGACCGAATAGCGCGGATCGGACTCGACTTTCACCGTGACCCGCTGCTTCGAGGTCCCGGCGTGCACGGTGGCCGTGTACTGGCCGGGCAGGGCGGCCGGCCCGAATCCACCGCCGTGGCCGGAGCCGAGCGGCGGGTCGAGTCTGGCTGCGCCCTTGTAACGCAGGTTCCACACGACGGTGTCGAACCCAGCCTTGCCCGGTCCGTACAGCGTCGTCACCAGCGTGCCGGCGGCATCACGGATCGCAATGCGCACCGGACCGTGATGCGCCGCTTTCTCAGCCGGCGTCGGCTTCAGCGCTTTGGCGAGGTGGTAGCTGATCATCGCCCCGGTGGGAGCGTTCGGCGCGACATAGCCGCTCGGACCGACACCGTTGGTGTACGAATGATACAGCTGCACGCCCGCAGAGGCGCTGAACAGATGGAACGGTGCGCGCATCGCCGCGGCACTGTACTGCTCGAGCGGCCGCAGGTTGTCGAGCACCCAGATGCCCCGGCCGTGCGTGGCGAGCAGCAGGCCGCGGTGATCGGGCGCGAAGTTCACGTCCCACACCGACAGACCGCGTGGCAGGTTCGCATGCAGCGGCTGCCACTGCGCGCCGTCGTCGAACGACACGTACAGGCCGGCGGAGATCGTTCCGGCGAACAGCAGTCCGGCGTGATTCGGATCCTCGGTGACCACCTCGACGCTGCTGTCCGGCAGGCCGCGCGTGATGCGCGTCCAGTGCTTGCCGTAATCGGTGGTGCGGAACACGTATGGGGCATCGTTGCCGATCTCATGGCCGTCGAAGGCGGCGTAGGCCGTGCCGGCGGCGAACGGCGAGGGCTCGACGTGATAGACGCGGGCCCACTGCGGTGCGCCGGGCGGCGTGACCTTGTTCCAGTGCGCGCCGTCGTCACGGCTCACCCACACCCAGCCGTCGTCGGTTCCGACCCAGATGACCTTCGGATCGGTCGGGGCGAGGGCGAGCGACTGAATGGTGTCGTACGTCTCCGCGCCGCTCATGTCCAGGTCGATCGGACCGCCGCTCGGCTGCTGCTTGGCCTTGATGTTGCGCGTCAGGTCCGGGCTGATGACGCTCCAGTGCCTGCCGCCATCGGTGCTGTGGAACACCACGTTCGCCGCGGTGTACACGTTCTTCGGATCGGTCGGCGAGACCGCGACCGGCGTGGTCCAGTCGAAGCGGTACTTCTGCGCGTAAGTCGGCTTGCCCGAGAGCAGCAGCCCCGCGAGCACGTCGCGCAGGTAGGGGTTGATCTCGCGCTTGCGGCCGGTCGCGCGGTTCAGCACCGTCGCGTAGCCGTCGTCGGTGGTCGCGTAGATCAACGAGGCGTCGTTCGGAGCCGGCACCACGTACTGGCCGTCGCCGCCGGCGACATCGAACCAGTCCTGTGCGCCCGTCACGCCACCGCGCTCGTAGTCGCTGCTCGCACCGCACCAGGCGTCATTGTC
>JAKADE010000005.1 GCA_021820785.1 Pseudomonadota bacterium | reverse complement strand
TGCTCAGTCTTGGTCTGCTGATGCGGCGCAGGGCGCAACGTACCTGAGGGTACGTTGCGTGTGCAGTCGTTCGACGCAGCCGCAATGGCGCACCGTCGGCGGCTGGAGCGGAGGAGACCGCGCCGTGCGCGCGCCAAGCAGCTGCAGTGCTGGCGCGCGCACTCTGCAGTCGGGGGCGGAGGGTGCCGGGGCCGGCCCGGCGCTGCGCAGCGCAGCCGCTGGCGTGCCCTGACGCGACGGACCGTGTGACCGGATGTTGATTCAGGCGCTGCGGCGCAGCGCCTGGGGATTCTGGTTCAGACCCCCGGCGAGCACGTAGGCCTCGAAGCCGAGCTCGACCAGAATGAACGCCGCGGCGCAGCTGCGCCGCTCGGTGTCGCACAGCACGACGTACGGTACCTTGCGATCGAGCGTACTGAGCTTCGGGCGGATGAAGCACAGCGGAACGTTGAGCGAGCTGGCAATGGCGTGCGTCTGGTGCTCACGCGGCATGCGCACATCGAGCCACTGCCCGCCGTGCGCGACGATCTCCGCGGCACGCTCGTACGAGATCCGCTGCAGTAACGGCTCGCTCATCAGCTCGCGGAAGTCTTCGCCGCCCAGGCGCATCAGCACCCCGTCGGTGAGCATGCTCACCGTGGCGTTGCGCTTCGCAGCAGAGAGCAGCGCCTCCTCGCCGAAGGTATCCCCGGTGGACAGCTCCGCGAGCTTCAGCCCCGTGCGGTTCAGCGGAGATTCGCGCGTGACCACGCACTTGCCGCTCACGATCACGTAGAAATAGTCCCCGTCCGCGCCCTGGCGGATCACGGTCTCGCCCGCCCGGTAGGGTACCCGTTCGAGCCGCTGGAAGATCGCCTGCAGGTTCGCCGGCGGAATGCGATGGAAGGCTTTCGTCGTCAGCAGCGTCGTCATCCAATCGTCACCGCCGCCGCTCGCGTCGTCCTCCTGCTTCAGCTCGGCAACCTCGTAGATGCCGGTCTGATCCCAGGTGATCGCCACGTCGAGCAGTTCGCTGTCGATGGACAGGTACTGGACGCCATCGAGGGCGCGCACCGTGGCCGGGCGTGGGTTGCCCGGGCAGATCGGATCGACCGCCCCCTGGGTGCCCCCGCTCACGGTGCGCGGCGGTTGCCCCGGCTGGAGGATCTCCAGTCGGCCGGACAGCAGCCAGAGGATGCGCCGATCGACGGTACCTTGCTTGAACAGCACTTCGCCGGCGGCGAGGGTGCGCAGGGTGACCTTCTGCGCCAGCGCCGCGAGGCTCTCGCGCTTCAATCCATCGAGCGGCACGAACTGCCTGAGCAGTTTCGGGCTGACGGTCCGCTCATCGAACATGTCGGTGTCCAAAGACAGAGTACTGGCGCCCGTGGCAGCGGTGCGAACCGCCGAACGACGGGGATGGTAATACGCCTGCGGCGCCGTCGAACCGGTCGCCGTTCACGATTTTACCGGCTGTTCGGACGCCGTGGGCCCACTCTGTGCGCCGGAGGTGCCGCTGGCGAGCAGCGCCCAGCCCGTGTCCGGCTCGAAACGCTCGCCATGGCGCTGCGCGAGCGACTCCAGGCGCTCGACGACGGCATTGACTCCCCGGGCGCGTGCGTACGCGAAGGGTCCGCCCCGGAAGGGCGCAAAACCGGTGCCGAAGATCACGGCCGCATCGATCAGGTCGGCATCGGCGGCGATGCCCTCGCGCAGGCAGGCGGCGCACTCGTTGAGCAAGATCAGGATCAGCCGGTCGGTGAGGTCCTCCGGGGCCGTTGCGGCCACCGGTGCCTTGACCGCCTTGCCGTCCCGCCACGGGTAGAAGCCACTGCCACTCTTGCGCCCGAGCTTGCCGGCCGCGATGCGCTCGCGCAGCGGTGCGAGGTCCGGCGCCGGCCGTCCGAGGCCCTGCGCCACGATCGTACCGACGTGGGCAGCGACGTCGAGGCCCACGACGTCGGCGAGTTCGACCGGCCCCATGGGCATGCCGAACGCCACCGCCGCCGCATCGATGACTTCGAAGGGCACACCCTCGGCGGCCGCGCGCATCGCCTCCTGCAGGTACGGCATGAGCACCCGGTTGACCACGAAGCCCGGGGCGCTTCGGCAGGGCAGCGGCAGTTTCTCGAGCTTGCGGGCGAACGCGGTGGCGGCCTGCACCGCCGGCCCGCCGCTGCCCGGGGCGGCGACGATCTCCACCAGCGGCATCTGCGCCACCGGGTTGAAAAAATGCAGACCGACGAGCCGGTCGGGTCGTTCGAGTCCGGCCGCGAGCGCCCCGATGTCGATGCTCGAGGTGTTGGTGGCGATGAGCGTGTCGGGCCGCACGCGCGGCTCGATCTGCTCGAGGAGGGTGCGCTTGGCGTCGAGGTCTTCCACGATCGCCTCGATCACGACGTCCGCCTCGCCGAGCGTTCGGCCCTCGGGGTCCGCGCTCAGGCGTTGCACCGCGTCGGTGATCTTCTGCGCATCCCGCAGGCGCTTCTCGAACAGTTCCCGGGCTCGCGCAATCGCCGGTTCGATGCGCTGCGCATCGCTGTCCTGCAGTGTCACGCGGCAGCCGCGCAGCGCCGCCCAGGCGGCAATGTCCCCGCCCATGACCCCGGCGCCGATCACGTGCACGCGCTCGAGCGGCGCCGGACTCCGGCCGGCGAGCGCCTTGAGCCGGTCCTGCAGCAGGAACACCCGGATCAGGCCGCGCGCCGATTCGCTCACGAACAACCGTGCGATCGAGCGTGCCTCGGCCTCGAAGGCGGCCGGACCCTGCGCCCCGTAGCGGCTCCACAGTTCGATGATGGCGTAGGGCGCCGGATAGTGCTCGCGGCGAACCTTGCCCGCCACCTGAGCGGTGAGTGACGGCTGCACCCAGGGGCGCACCGGGGCCCAGCTGAGCATCCGATCGAGCAGCGGCGCGCGGCGCGGCGCCGGCGGCTCCAGGATGAGGCGGCGCGCCTCGGCGTGCAGTGCGTCGGCCGTGACCAGCCGATCGACGAGGCCGAGGCGCAGCGCCTCCTCGGCGCGAACGGGCTTGCCGGTCAGCATCAGGCGCATCGCCGCCTTCACGCCGATGAGCTGCACGCTGCGCACCGTGCCGCCGAACCCCGGATGGATGCCGAGCTGGACCTCGGGCAGGCCGAGCGCCAGGCGCTCATCGCCGACGGCGATGCGGTAGCGGCAGGCGAGCGCGAGCTCCAGGCCTCCGCCGAGGGCGAAGCCGTGCAGCGCCGCGACGGTGGGGAAGGGCAGCGCCGCGAGACGATCGAGCACCGCCTGGCCGGCATGAATGAGCCGGTAGCCGCTGTCCTCGCCCTGGATGCGGGTGAACTCCTTGATGTCCGCGCCGGCGATGAAACCGCTCTTCTTGCCCGAGAGCACCACCAGGCCGCGCGGGGCCTCGGCCCGAATGGTCGCGAGGTGACCGTCGAGCTCGCGCAGCACCTCGCTCGAGAGCACATTGGCCGAGGCGTCGGCCTTGTCGGCCCACAGCCAGACGATCCGCTGCGCATCCCGCTCGATGCGCCAGTGCTGGCGGTCCGCAGTGCTCATCGGTTCATCCCCTTCGGTTCGGAGCCATGGGCGCCTCGGCGTCCGCGGCCGCCAGGTGCCGCGGGCGCACCTCGAAGTCGCACACCAGCGGCCGGTGATCGGAGAAGCGCACGTCCGGCACGCGGAAATCGCGTACCTCGATGCCTTCGCTGAGCAGAATGAAATCGAGTTCGACGCGCGGGGAGCGGGCCGGGTAGGACGGCAGGCCCGCGGAGTTCGCGCTGCGCAGCCCCGCGGCGCGCATGAAGAGGTAGATCTCGTGCGTGCCCCAGAACGTATTGAAGTCCCCGGCCACGATCACGGGCTTGCGTGACTTGACAACCAGGTCGTGCAGGGAGCGCAGCTGGTACTGGCGGTGACGAAACTTCAGCGACAGGTGCACCAGGAACACGCACACGTCCTCGAGCTCGAGCTCGATGATCAGCCGCTTGATGCCGGTGTCGAAGTAGTGGAAGCGCTCACCGTGGACGTGCGGCGCGGAGAGCAGTGCATTGCCCTGCTTGCGCACGATGGGCACGAGAGTATTGAGCGAGGCGGTGCCGTACTTGCACTGGAAGGTCGAGTAGTGGCCGAGCTCCGCGGCGATGTGCTCGGCCTGATTGAGCATGCCGGTGCGCACCGAGCCGCTGTCGACCTCGATCAGGCCGACCACGTCGGCGTGCTCGTCGCGCAGGAACTCGGTGATCCCGGCGAGCACGCGCGGGTTGCTGCGCAGGTAGCCGGCCCCGGGCAGCGGCAGGTGGAACGCCGGACCCGTGCCGGTGGCGTAGCGAATGTTGTAGGAGACCAGACGCACCGTGGATTTGTCCGACCCGCGCGCAAAAATGGCATTTTATGCAATTGCGCCGCCGGCCGCAGCCGCCGGATCACCGCACTTCGCAGCGGCGGCCGCTTGTGCGACACTGCCGCGGTTCACGGAGAACCATAGCGCATGTCGCAGGCCAATCCCATTCGCCTGTTCGTGACCCACCTGTGGGCGCCCGCCGACGATTATCTGCGGGTCTTTGAGTACCTGGAGAGCTCGCGGAACTTCTTCTACAGGAATTTCAGCGATCCGGAGCATCGCCCGGCCGGCGACCGGGAGGCGCTGAAGCAGGCGCTGCGCACCCAGATCAGTCCCGTCGAGGTGCTGATCGGGCTTGCCAGCCTCTACGAGCAGGATCAGGACCTCATCACCTTCCAGCTGCTCTACGCACAGGCCTGCCAGAAGCCGGTCATCCTGCTGCGCCCGTTCGGCTCCAGCGAGTCGGTGCCGAAGGCGCTGGCGGAGCTCGCCGATGACGTCGTCGACTGGGATGAACGGGCCCTGATCGATGCCATCCGGCGACAGGCCCGGCACGAAGACACCACGCGCTGGGACACCATCGAGTTCAAGCTCGACTGAGCTCGCGCCCCCCGTGCCGCACGCCACGCGTGCGGCACGGGGGGAAGCCTCCCCGGGGGGGCGGGGATCCTTAGAACTTCACCGCGATCGTTCCGTAGACCGCGCGCGGGGCACCCGGCAGACCCATCGGGTACTCGACGTAGCTGCCCGTGTTGTACAGACCGCCAGACGACAGCTCCTGGAAGATGTTGTACCGCTTGTCGGTGACGTTCATCACTTCGACCTTGAACTGCACCTTCTTCACGGCATCGCCGTACCAGGAACCGGGCACCGTGGCGGCAAGCGCCAGGTTCAACACGCCGTAGGAGGGCATCTTCTGCGCGCTCGGCGCGCCCAGATAGTTGTCGAACATGTGCTGTGTGCCGACGTACTGGTACCAGGCGCGCGGCTTCAGGACGATGCCGTGCCACGCCCGGAGGTGATAGTACGCACCGATATTGAACGTCGTGTTCGGCACATACGGCACGGCCATGCCGTTGTAGTTCGTTCCCTGGAAGTCGTACTGATTGAAGTTCGCCTTCTCCTCGTTGAGGTTCGCGAACATCTTCAGCGCGCGCAGATTGGCCTCGG
Organism: Pseudomonadota bacterium; assembly: GCA_021820785.1. The sequence continues at coordinate 17,217 of JAKADE010000005.1, read as the reverse complement.
CGGACAGGTTGACGCCGTGATACATCGAGTCGCCGGTGCCGAGCCCGAGGAAATTGCCGTTGCCGCTCGAGACGCCGATGAACTGATTGCTGAAGTGGATATGGTAGTAGTTGAGGTTGATCAGCACCTTGCTGAATGCACCGATCTCGGGCCAGAACAGCTTCGTGCCGGCCTGGTACTCCACGCTGCGCTCCAGGATGTCGCCGACCGCCGGGGTGCTCTGGTAGAGACCGCCGCCGCCGCCGACCTGCCGCAGACGATAGGCCGTCGCCCAGTTGCCGTAGATGGCCAGCCAGTGCAGCGGCTGCCAGCGGGCGCTCACCGAGGGCTCGACCTTGTCGTAGTTCGTGCGCACCGAGCCGAGCTTGCCCTGGTCATGGCCGGAGAAGGCGCATGAGCCGCCCACGGTGTTGCAGTAGGCGTCCAGAGCGGCCGCCTCGGGGTATTCCGTCGCCCCATTGGGGTTGTAATCGGTCTGGAAGTTCACCGCACGGATCCCCGGAGTGATCGTGAGCGAGGCAATCGGGGTGATGGCGTCCTGGAAGAACGCATCCAGATTGGTCACGTGCCAGTAGTCGCTGCGGTAGTTGGCGTTCGGCACGGCGGCCGAGCCGCAGATCGTCGAGCCGGTGGCGAGCGTCGTCGGGTTCTGGCCGTACGCGGTGTAGGTGACGGGGCTGTTCAGGGTCACGCACGCATTCGGGCTGTAGAACTGGTTACGCGAGTTGTACACGGTATTGACGAAGAATCCGCCGATGCCGAGCTTGTTGTACGGCAGATAGACGTCGGCCCAGATCTTGTCGCCATACATGTGCGAGAACGGATTGTTGTGCTCGTACAGGTTGCCGGCGCCGGCAACGTAGTTGTTGTAGTGCACGTGCAGCCGGTTGCCCTGCCGGTACCACAGCTGGTTGTGCAGCGTCACGTGCTTGTCGAGCTGGATGTTCTGCCGGGCGTACACGAGCCACGTGCGGTTGTAGTCGTTCTTCTTCCAGACGCTCGAATTGATGGCGCTGTAGAAGCCGGTGGTCTGCTGGCTGAACAGCGGGCCCGGCAGCGGGTTGCCGTTGGCGTCCTGGCCGTTGGCGCTGATCAGTGCATTCGGGGTCAACGGGATCGGCGTCGGGCGCCAGCCGTGGCCATCACCGATGTAGGCACCGAAGCTCACGTCGCCGTTGCGGAATTCCTTGCGCGTCTTGAAGAAGCCGGCGAAATTCTGCGTCGGCCAATTGAAGCCGTCCGGGGAGGTGCGGAAGCTGTCGGAGCGCCCGCCGCCGCCGGCGAACACCGTCTCCCAGCCGTCGATCTTGCCGGTCTGCAGGATGACCACGGCATTCTCGGTCGCGAAGCTCCCATACGTGAGCGCCACGCTGCCGCCGGCCTTGGCGGTCGGCTGCAGGGGGACGAAATTCACGCTGCCGCCGATATTGTTGTACCAGCGGTATTCCGGGTCGCCCGGGCCGTACGTCACGCGCGCGCCCTGCAGGATGCCGGTCTGCGGCACTTCCGGGGTTTCCCAGAGACCCGTGGCGGCGTTGACCATCGGAATGCCGTCGAAGCTCACCGCAATGCTGCCATCATCGATGGTGCCACCGGAGAATCCGCCCCAACCCTGCTTCAGGCCGTTGACGCTGATCGAAGCCTTCGTGCCTCCGGTCTGCCCGTAGCCGGAGACGCTGATGCCGGGGGCGAAGGACAGTGCCTGAGCCGCGCCGCCGACCACGCCGGCAGATTTCAGCTGCTGGCGGTCCAGCGCCTTGTCGCCGTATGCCGACTCGTAGATCGAGCGCTGCTTGAGGCTCTTCAGCTGCAGCGCCTTGCCCGTGACGACCACTTCCTGCAGCGTGGTCATCGCGATCATCGGCCCCGGGGCGGGCGACGGTGCAAGCGCAGGAGCCGGCGCCGCGTGCGCGGCAGCGGAAAGGGCCGCAGCAACGGCCAGAGCGACGCTCGAACGGGGCCCGACGCGGCGGGAGGGAAGACGAGTCATGGTGCGTTTCCTCGTGACGTTTTATTTGCGTTGCGCGGGCGCGACCGCGCATCGAGGGCTCGCACAGTAGGCGTTCAGAATGACACTGGCGTTGCGGATTTGTGACAGTAATGTTGCACCGAACGCCCATTAGAGAGAGTCGAAGGCACGCCGATCGGCGCGGGCATGGTGCACTCGTGACGCGATGCCGCACGATGACAGCGGTGCCGGCTGCAGCGCGCAGTGGAGTGCGCCGGCCGGGCGATGGTCGTTGTGGCGCGAATGACACATGCCTGGCCGGCGCCGCTGCCGGCAGGGCCACGGGTGGCACGCCCGGCCGATCGGTGCAGCACCACGCCCCGGCATCGCCGCTCCGGCCACCCGAGGGCGCGGCTGCGGCCTGACCAGACGGGTCCCGCGGAACGCCTCGGTGGCCCCGGGGCGATGAGGCGGGAGGCGATGCGCAGTCTTCGTCCGGTCCTGCGCGATCCGGCCGGTGCGTCATCGCGGGTCGGCGGAGCGGGGGGGCGCCGCGCCGAGGCGGCCTGCGCAGGGCATCGTGGTAAGTGCGCACCGGCGTCGGTGACCGGCGCATCGCGGTGCGGTCAGTGCGCATTGCCCCGGTGTGCCACGGCCGCGCACGATCTGCGCTCATGGAGATGCTCACCGTCCTGCGCGCCAGCCCGCTCTTTGCCGGCATCGACCCGCCGACCCTGCGTCGCCTGCTCGCGGCGATGAGCGAGGAGAGCGCACCGGCGAGGCGCCAGCTGATGGGTCCGGCGCAGTCCACGCAGCAGTTCCGGCTGATCGTCTCCGGCCGCGTGAAGATCGTTCGCTCCAGTGCCGAGGACGGTCGTGAACTGACACTGTGGCTGCTGGGTCCGGGCGATGGCTTCGACGTGGTCAGTCTGCTCGACGGGCGGCCCCATGCGGTGAGCGCCTGGAGCCTCACGCCCGTGCGCATGCTGCGGGCGCCGCTGGCGACCTGGAGCGGGTGGCTGCGCTGGTTGCGCCCGCTCGACCTCGCCGCGCACCGCTACTGCGCCGCGAAGCTGCGCGAGCTGGCCGATCTGGCGAGCGACCTTGCGCTCTACGACACCCCGACCCGTCTGGCGCATCTGCTGCTGCGGCACTTCGAGGCCGGCGAGGACAACCTGCTGCGCGATCTGCCGCAGCGCGAGCTCGCCGCCATGATCGGCTCGGTGCGTGTCGTCGTCAGCCGCGCCCTGGCGCAGCTGAGTGCCCAGGGGGTGGTCCAACTGCAGGACGGAGCGCCTCACGCGGTGGACCTCGAGCGCTTGCTCGCACGCGCCCAGCGTGATACAGGCGCACCGGCGCTGCGCCCGGTGGCTGCCGAGCGCCCGGGCTGACCCTGCCCCCCGGCCCCGAGGGCGCTGTAACCTCCGTGACACCCTGTGGATGCCCGCCGACGTTAGGATGAGCGCCGGAGCCGGAGGTGTCTGTGTCTGCGACTTCGTTGTTCGAGAGCGCGCTGCAGGCGGCGCCCGATGCGATTCTCATGGTGGATGCAGCCGGATGCATCCTCTTCGCCAATGCCGCCGCGGAGCGTCTGTTCGGCTGCACCGGTGCGCAGCTCGCGAGCGAACCGATCGAGCATCTGCTGCCGCAGCGGCTGCGCGCACGGCACGAGACGCTGCGTGCGGAGTTTCTCGCTGCTCCGCGCACCCGCCCGATGGGCCCGGGGTTCGATCTGCACGCGCGGCGCCGCGACGGCTCGGAGGTGCCCGTCGAAATCGCGCTGAGCCCGATGGTGTTCGCCGAACGTACGCTGGTGATCGCTGCGATTCGCGACGTCAGCGACCGCAAGCGCATCGAGGGGCAGCTCGGTGCGCAGCGCGAGGCGGCCGAACGGGCGCGCGCGAGGCGCGTGAACTCGCCGAGCGCGCGAGCGGTGCGAAGAGCCGCTTCCTGGCGACGGCCAGCCATGATCTGCGTCAGCCGTTGCAGACGCTGGCGCTGCTGAACGGCACGCTGCGGCGCCTGACGCACGATCCGGGCGTTGTCGATGCGCTGCAGCGTCAGGAGCAGGCGATCGGCGTGATGACACGCCTGGTCAACGCGCTGCTGGACATCGGCAAGCTCGAGTCCGGCGCGGTCCGTCCGCAGATTGAAGCGCTCGCGGCGCGCCCGCTGCTCGAGCCGCTGCAGCAGGAGTTCGCCGCGCTGGCCGAACAGAAAGGGCTCGTGCTGCGCGTGGAGGTCGAGGAGGGCATGCTGCGCACCGATGCGGCGCTGCTCGAGCAGGTGCTGCGCAACCTGCTCTCGAACGCATTGAAGTACACCGTCCGCGGGGAAATCCTGCTGCGCTGCGGGTTCGAGCCGCCGCTGGCCTACCTCGAGGTGCGCGACACCGGCATCGGCATCGCCTCGCAGCAGCTGCCGCTCATCTTCAACGAGTTCTTCCAGGTCGACACCCCGGCGGACGTGGTGCGCAGCGGCTACGGGTTGGGTCTGAGCATCGTCAGCCGCATCGTCAGTCTGCTCGGATTGAAGCTGCAGGTGCAGTCTGCCCCGGGCGCCGGTACACGCTTCCTGCTGACCGTGCCGTCCGAGCCGGCCGAGCCGGCCGATGCCCAGGCGCACGGGCCGATCCGCTGCGCGAGCGCGCCGCGGATCCTGCTTCAGGTCAACGAGTCGAGCGTGCGAAGCGCTGCGCAGCAGCTGCTGCGCAGCGCCGGATACGAAGTCACGGGCGCAGAAACCGAGGCGGACGCGCTCGCAGCGATCGACTCCCGCGTGCCGATCGATCTGCTGATCAGCGACGCGGACCTCGCGGGCACTCCCCGCGCCGCGCAGGTCATTGCCGCGCTGCGCGCGCGTCTCGGTGCGTCGCCGCCGGCCATTCTGCTTCGCCCCGATGCGTCCGAGGACACCCAGGAGCGCGCGAGCGAGGGGTCCTGGTGCACGGCGCACCTGCCGCTGCGGGCCGAGGAGCTGCTGGGCGCGGTGGGGCAGATGCTGGCGCGGACTTGATTCACAGGGCGGCGCGGGTCGCGGGCAGCGCACCCGTGGCGGGCATACAATGGCGCGCAGGGCGTGCGGTACGCCGCATGTGACGGGCTCAAGGAGTGTCTGCGGGTGAACGATACAGCAGGGTCTCGACGGTTCGGCGCGTGCCGCACGCACCGCCTGCTCGGCAGTCTCGGAATGCTCGGTGTGCTGGCGCTGATGGGCGGCTGCGCCACGACACCGGCGCATTATCCGTCGGCCACCGCCGAGGCGCACATCGGCAAGTCGCTGTTCAGCCTGGAGATGCGCTGGAGCACCCCGGCTCGATTGCACGAAGTACGCGGGCGGCGCATCGCGACCTGGCGATTCAATCAATACAACTATGCCGGCTGCGACGTGACGGTGCACACGGACCGCTCGGACGTGATCCGGGAAGTCACCTGGACCAAGGGGTGCGGTCCGAGCGCGCATCACAAGCCTGTGGCAAAGCCTCCGACGACGAGCACGCCGGCTGCGGCGGGCTGAGCCGACGCTGAATGTCCTGCGCGACGCGGACCACGGCGGTTCGCACGGAGGCACAGAGCGGCGCCCCCAGGGCGCAGTGGCCGGCCTCGATCGCAAACACCTGGCACTGCGCCGGCACGCTGCCGAACGTGCGCGCCAGCTCGAGGGCCGTGGCGAGCCCCAGGCCGTGGCTGGAGGTCGCGCCGTTCGGCAGACAGAGCGGGTGGTGCGCAACGTCCACCCGATGCACCGTTCCGGGCACGTGTCCCGAGCGGCACGCATCGATCAGATAGACCACCACGGCGCCTGAGAGCTGCTCGAGCAGGGCGGCCGGATCGCCGTCACTGGCGATGAGCACGACGTCGGCCGGCACCCGTCCGCGCAGCGCCGCGAGGCAGGCGAGGCCCGCGGCATCATCGCCGCGCCAGGCATTGCCCAGGCCGATCACCCGCCGGCGCGTCCCGGAGGGCGTCACGCGTTGATCTCCAGGCGCAGGAAATGCGTGGCGCAGGAGATGCACGGATCGTGGTTGCGCACCAGCTGCTCGCAGCGGCGGCGCAGCATTTCGGTCGGACCGGCGAGCCACTCGCCGCTGAAGCGGCGCAGGTCCTCCTCGATCGCGGCCTGGTTCTGCGCGGTCGGCGGCACGATGCGCGCGAGGCGGATGATGCCGTCGGCGGCAAGGTCGTAGCGGTGATACAGCAGTCCGCGCGGCGCTTCGGTCGCGGCCATCCCCGTGGCGGCGCGCGGTTCGCACTCGCAGGCCGCCCGTGCCGGAACCTCGTAGCGACCGATCAGCGTCAGGGCCTCCTCGCAGGCGTGCAGGATCTCGACCGCGCGCACCACGATGCTGCGAAACGGGTTGATGCAGCGCGTGCCAAGGCCGGCGGCCCGCGCCGCCTCGCGCGCGATCGGTGCCAGGCGCTCGAAGTTCAGGCTGTAGCGCGCGAGCGGGCCGGTGAGATAGGCCCCTGTGCCGGGCAGTTCGGCCTGCAGCGCATGCGAGTGGCGGACCTGGTGCTCGCGGATGGCATGCTCGAATGCCTGCGCCGGAATGTCGAGGCCCTGGTTAGAGACGATGCGTCCGGCGTTGAATGGATATTCGTGCGGATGGCTCAAGGCGAGGAAGGTGTACGGCCGTTCACAGTCCGGAAACTCGAACGCCCCGGTCCAGCGGACGGTTTCCAGTGCCGCCTCGCGCGCCCAGCGCAGCCGCTCGGCGAGCGGTGCGAGCTCGCGCGGGTGCGGCACGCGGTGAAATCCCCCCACCCGCACCGTCACCGGATGCACCTCGCGACCGCCGAGCGCAGCGATGACGGCGTTGCCGGCCTGTTTCAGCGCCAGTCCGCGCCGCACCGCCTCGCCGTGCTCGCGCGCCATGGCGATGCCGCTGTCGTAGCCGAGAAAATCCGGTGCGTGCAGCAGCGTGATGTGCAGCGCGTGGCTCTCGATCCACTCCCCGCAGTAGAGCAGCCGGCGCAGGTCGCGGATCGCCGGGGGCACCTCGATCGCCAGGGCGTCCTCGAGCGCATGCACCGCACTCATCTGGTAGGCCACCGGACAGATGCCGCAGATGCGTGCGGTGATGTCGGGCGCTTCGGTGTAGGCCCGACCGCGCAGCAGCGCCTCGAAGAAGCGCGGCGGCTCGAAAATGCGCAGTTGCGCACTGCGCACCTCGCCGTCGCGCACCCGCAGTTTCACCGAGCCTTCGCCCTCGACGCGCGTGAGACCGTCGATCCGCAGCGTCCTACTCGCCATGGCGCTCACTCTCGCGTCGGAAGGCCGGCGCGTCCGCGTTGAACGTACGGTACAGGCGCTGCAGCGCAGCGCGCGACACACCGAGCCTGAACAGCGTGTCGCTCAAGGCGGTCGTGTTGGGGGTCTCCTGCGGACCGAAGCAGCCATAGCAGCCCCGGTGACAGCCCGGACAGATCGCCCCGCAGCCGGCCTGGGTGACCGGCCCCAGGCAGGCCTGCCGCCCGGCCACGAGCACGCAGGTGCGCGCCAGTGATTTGCACTCGATGCACAGGCTGTAGGCCGGGATGGCGGGGCGGCGTCGGCGCAGAAATGCGCTGATCACCTCGAGCAGCTGCAGCTTGTTTACCGGGCAGCCGCGCAGCTCGAAATCGACCGGCACATGCGCACTGATCGCGCTCGAGTGCGCGAGCGTGGCAAGGTACTGCGGGTGAGCATAGACGGCGGCGGCGAATTCCCCGGCGGCGGCGAAGTTGCGCAGCGCCTGGATGCCCCCGGCCGTGGCGCAGGCGCCAAGGGTGACCAGGTGATCGGAGCGGCGGCGCACGGCGCGGATGCGCTCGGCATCCTTCGGAGTACTGATCGACCCCTCGACCAGCGAGAGGGCGTAGCGCCCGCGTACGGGGCGGCTCAGGGCCTCCGGAAAATAGGCGAACTCGAGCACCCCGGCGAGCTCGAGCAGCGCCTCCTCGCAATCGAGCAGACTGAGCTGGCAGCCGTCGCAGGAGGCGAATTTCCAGACCGCGAGCCGGGGTTTGCGCCGCGTCCGGGGCATCACAGCTCCCGCACGCGCAGCGGCTCGCGCAGCAGCGCATAGGGCAGCACCGGACCGTCACGGCAGAGCAGATGGCCGCCGAACTGGCAGTGGCCGCAGGTGCCGATACCGCATTTCATGCTGCGCTCCATCGACAGGTGGATCGCCGCGGGCGCCACGCCCGCCGCACACAGCGCCTCGGCGGTAAAGCGCATCATGATTTCCGGACCGCACAGCAGCGCGAGCGTGCGCTGCGGATCGAAGGGCGCACGCGCAATGAGCGCGGTGACCACGCCGACGTGTCCATGCCAGGCCGTCGTCGCGTGGTCGACCGTAATCTCGAGCGCGAGGTCGCCGCGAGCGCCCCAGGCCTCGAGCTCCCGCCGGAAGAGAATGTCCTGCGGGCTGCGCGTGCCGTAGAGCAGGGTAATCCGCCCATGCCGCTCGCGCTGCGCGAGCAGCTGGTAGAGCGCCGGACGCAGCGGCGCGAGCCCGAGACCGCCCGCCACAAGCAGCACGTCACGGCCGTCCGCGGCCTCGAGCGGCCACCCCTTGCCGTAGGGTCCGCGCACCCCGAGCGGCGCGCCCGCGTCGAGCCGGACCAGGGCGTCGGACACCGCACCGACCGCGCGGACGGTGTGCACGACGCGCTGCGGCGCCGCCGGGTCGCCGGAGAAACTGATCGGTACTTCGCCGACGCCGAATGCCGTGAGCATGTTGAACTGGCCGGCCGTGAACGGCGGCGGTGGCTCGCCGTCAGCCTGCAGTTCGAGGGTCCACACCCCCGGCGCGTCGCGCCGGCGCCGGTATACACGTGCCACCCGGGGCAGGAGGGCGTCGGGTGCCGTCTGGCGCACCGGGAGCTCAGCGGCCGGAGCCATACACATCGAGGAGCTGCAGCCGCGTCGCCTGCAGGCGCTGCACGAGCACCGGCATGAAGCGCTTCATCATCTCGTAGCCGAAGTCGTGGTCGGCTTCGCTCTTGCGGCGCAGACAGTCCGCGTCGATCTGCACCGCACGGACGACTTCGAGCGCCCGGACGTCATAGGACCATTGGTACGGCGGCACCAGCCAGGAGAGGCCGACCAGCTCCCCCGGACCGAGCGTCTGCACGGCGAGTATGCCCCGGCCGGCCGCGGCAATCTCCAGCACGACGTGGCCGTGGCGCAGCAGGTACAGCCTGTGCGCCGGCTCGCCGTGGCGCAGCAGAAACTGACCGGGGTCGATGCGCACGTTGCGCGCGCAGCCGCTGATCAGCTGCAGATAGGCGGCGCTGACGCCTGAGAAGACCGGATGTTCCGCGATGATCTGCTCCAGGGGCTGCACGGTGTGCTCCTCAAGCCGGCGCCTCGGTGTGCAGCGCGGCGACTTCCTCGGTGATGTCGATGCCGACCGGACACCAGCTGATGCAGCGCCCGCAGCCGACACACCCGGAGGTGCCGAACTGCTGCTGCCACGTCGCGAGTTTGTGAGTCATCCACTGACGATAGCGGGCGCGGATGCCCGGGCGGACGCTGCCGCCGTGAACGTAGGCGAAATCGACGCTGAAGCACGAGTCCCAGCGGCGCGTGCGCGTGACCTGCTGTCCGCCCAGATCACTCGTATCCTGCAGATTCGTGCAGAAGCAGGTCGGACAGACCATCGTGCAGTTGCCGCACGCGAGGCAACGGTCGGCGAGGGCGTTCCAGCGCGGGTGTTCAGGATTGCCGAGCAGCAGCGTGACCAGGTCCGTCTCGGGCATCGCGCGACCCATGGTGGCGGCCGTGTGCGCCACGACCGCCTGCGCCGCAACGATCTCCTCGTTGCGGGCGGCCCGGTGCGTCACCGTCTCGAGCACGGCAGCACCGGCCTCCGTGGCGCAGGTGACGAGAAAGGTCGGGCCGCCTGCGGCGCCGAGTTCCGTCAGCGCCAGATCGTACCCCGTGGTGACCTGCGGGCCGGTGCGCATCGAGACGCAGAAGCAGGTGCCGCCGGCATGCGAGCAGTTCACTGCCACGATGAACGCATCGGCGCGCCGGGCGCGGTACTCGGGATCCGGCGCCGCGCCCCCGAGCCAGACGCGATCCTGGATGGCCAGCGCGTGCAGTTCGCAGGCGCGCACGCCGATGAGGGCCAGCGGCGCTTCGCTGTGCGGCTCGCGATCGAGCTGCACCGTGCCGCCGTCGACGCGAGCGCGCCAGAGGACCTGGTGGGCCGGAAACAGATGACGCTTCCAACTCTGCGGTCCCACGGCGAAGCCGAACACGGTGTCCGTGTCGCTGCGTCGCAGGCGATAAGCGCCAGCGGACTGCTCGTCGGTCCAGCCGCGGGGCAGCGCCTCGACCGACTCGATGTCCTCATAGGCGATGGCACCGTCCCGTAGTGTCGGCCCCAGTGTCCGGTAGCCGCGTTCCCGCAGCGCATCGAGCAGCTGCTGAAGCCCCTCCAGGCCGATGACGTGCGCACACTCTGTCTGCCGAGACATCGCAGATCCCTCGGCGGCCCCGTGCCGCGTACCTCCCATGATCGCGGGCCCCGCGACGGCAGCAATACGCACATGCCGGCATCCTTCCAGTCGACGCCGCGGTGCGCCCGGAACGCCGCGCAGCACGGGTGGAGGAAACCCGTGTGTTCAGCGTCGGTCGGGCACCCCGGGAGCCGCGAGCCGGGCCGCGGCGCGACCGGCCGCAGAAGCCGAGAGGTGCGCCGCCACGCGCGCCAGACCGATCCCGGACCGTCGCGCTTCCTCAGCCATCTTGTGCCTGAGGATCCAGGGACCGATCACGGGCGGTACCCAGAAGGCCGGCTCGAGCGCGATGTGCATGTCGAGACAGGTCAGGCCGCGCGCCTGGGCGCAAGGTCGCACGGTCCAACGGGCATGACCCGAGCGGAAAGAGCCGCCCGGCAGCAGTACTGCGCGCAGCGTCCCGCCGTGGGTATCGGCGGCGGCAGTCATGATCTGCGTCTGACGCAGGGTGCGGCAGAACATGAGGACGCACGCATGCACCGTGGTGAACAGCTGAACCGCATCGGGGTGCGAGGTCGGCTCGACCCGCACGGTGCGCAAGTCCCGGTTGTACCGGGGCATCGCGCGGTAATCCTGCAGCGCGGCAAAGACCGCTCGGGGGGATTCGCGCAACGTCATCTGCAGCTCGATGGAGAAGCGTGATCCGTGGCGCACCACCTGCACGCCGAGAATGCGGGCGCCGGTGTCCGCAAACGACGGCGATGGACTCAGTGCGGTAAGCGCTGCGAGCAGCAGCGCCGCGCGGACAGTCAGCCCTGAAGGACGGCCGTATGCGCGGCGAGATGCCGCTGCCCGCCGGCCGGGGTCGCAATCCGTCATGCAGGTCATGCGATGCGGTGGGAGCGCGCTGAAATGCGCGCCGAGGAGCGTAGCACACCCGACCCGAGGCCCGGCCGCACCCCGTCGCGCTGCAGGACCGTGCGCCGGGTGTACCCTGTCGGCTGAGTGCACGGGGCGGTGCATCCGCGAGGTGATCCGATGCGGTACGAACTGTATTACTGGCCGACGATCCAGGGGCGCGGAGAGTTCGTGCGCCTCGCGCTGGAGGAGGCCGGATGCGAATATGTCGACGTCGCACGCGAACGGCGCAAAGGCGCCGGCGTGGCGCAACTGATGCGTTACCTCGAGGGCAAGGAGGCCGGTGAGCTGCCGTTCGCGCCGCCGTTCCTCAAGGCCGGCCGGCACGTCATCGGCCAAAGCGCGAACATCCTGGCGTTCCTCGGTGAGCGTCACGGACTCGCCCCGCGACGGCCGGCCGCCCGCCTCTGGGTCCAGCAGCTGCAGCTGACGCTCGCCGATTGGGTCGATGAGATCCACGACACTCATCACCCGATCGCCGCCAGCCTGTACTACGAGCAGCAGACACGGGCCGCGCGGCTGCGCAGTGCGGATTTCATCGCTAACCGCCTGCCGAAATTCCTCGGCTACTTCGAGCAGGTGCTGGCGCGCAATGCGGGCGCGGGCGGCTGGATGGTCGGAGCCCGGGTGACGTACGCCGACTTGTCGCTGTTCCAGGTCGTGACGGGTCTGCAGTACGCATTCCCGCACAGCATGGCGCGCGTGCTGCGGCGGCATCGGCGAGTCGCGGCGCTGCACGAGGCGGTCGCGCAGCGGCCGCGGATCGCCGCCTATCTGCGCTCGCCGCGGCGGCTGGCGTTCAACGAGAGCGGAATCTTCCGCCATTATACGGCGCTCGATCGTCCCTGAGGCTGCGCGACGCGCTGCGCAAACTGACATTCCTCGCGTTCGGCACGCCTCGGTGTTGACACCTGCAGGCGGCCCGCATTATCACACCGGCGGTGCTCCTGCGAGGGAATCCCATGGCGCCGTATCAGTTTCAGGTCGTGTACTTCGAGGCGACCCGTCGCTGCAACCTGCGCTGCCGGTTCTGCATGACCGGCAGCAACGAACCGAAACGGCTGCGCGCGAGTGTCCTGAACGAGCTGACGCTCGAGGAGATCCGGGAGCAGATCCTGCGCCCGGCGCGCCGGCTCGGCGTGCATACGATCGGCTGGAGCGGCGGGGAGTTCCTGCTGCGCAAGGATGCCTTCGAGCTGCTGCGGCTGACGGTCGACATGGGCTACCGCTGCTCGGTGCTCAGCAACTGCGCGAAGCTCACGCGCGCACGACTCGAGCAGATCCGCGACGTCACCGCCGGCCAGGCGCGCATCGTCGTCGGCCTCAACTCGGTCGATGAGGAGAATCAATGGAGCCGCGACAGCGAATCGGGCCGAACGCTCGCAGTGCTGCGCGACTGCATGGAGCTCGGACTCGGCCAGCACGTCGTGGTCACGATCGGAAAATACAATACCGAGAGTTTCGCCAGGACGGTCGAGTTCATCGTCAAGCACAATATTGCCTACAACCGCTCGCCCCTGGTGCCGCGCGGTTCCGGCGCACAGTGCTTCGCGCAGCTCGGCTTCGACCGCAAGGATCTGCGCGAGCACTTTCATCCGGCACTGCGGCGCAGTCCGCACGGCTACGTGAGCTATACCCCGTTTTTCCTCTCTCCGGAACTGCACGCGGAGGTTTCCGGCGGGGCGTGCAACAACACGGTGCCGCAGAACCCGGCGATCGGCTGCTGGGCCGGTACCTGGCTCACCATCAACGCCGAGGGTGAAGTTTCGGTCTGTCCGGTGCTGCTCGATGCGCTGAGCGCCGGCAACGTGCGCCGTCAGCCGCTCGACGAACTGGTGGCAGGAAGCGAGCTGTTCGCCACGATCACGGACCGCTCGCGCCTCAAAGGTCGCTGCGGCCGCTGCCGCTACCAGTACACCTGCGGCGGGTGCCGGGCGATGGCCTATTTCCACGGCGGGGACTACATGGGGGAGGACCCGACCTGCTTCTTCGATCCGATCGACCGTTCGACGGTGAGTGAGCACGAAGCGCAGACCAACGAGGTATTCCGAAAGTACCTGCTCATCGCTCGTGCCGCAGGAGTCTATCGGCCGCCGGGTGCCGGTGCAGGCAGCGCACCGTCAACTCCGGGACTCTACGGGCGACGCTGAGCGGCGCGGATCGGCAGCCCGTTCGGACCCGGATCAGTCAGGACGGATCTCGACGCCGCGCCAGAATGCAACGCGTCCGCGGATCGCCTCCGCGGCGGCCTTCGGTTCGGGGTAGAACCAGGCCGCGTCGGGGTTGCGCGCTTCGCCGACCTTCACCGTGTAGTAATGCGCCGTGCCTTTCCAGGGGCATACGCTGCGTCGTTCGCTCGGTTCGAAGTAGCGCAAATCGAGACTCCCGGGCGGGAAGTAATGGTTGCCCTCCAGGAGCACCGTGTCGTTGCTCGTGGCGAGCACCGTTTCATTCCAGATTGCCTTCATCGTTACACCTCCGCGCGGTCTGCCCCGAGCTTAGCGCGCAATGGGAGTGTGCGCAGCACGCGCGCGAGCGCGAAGTCGAGCGACGCCTTGCCCGGACCCAGTGCCAGAATGGCGAGCCCGAGCGCGGCCCAGGGGAGATGGAAATTGGCCCATCCGGTCGGATCCGTGAGCTGGATCACCCCCGTCATGACCAGCAGCGCCAGGGCGCTGAAGCGCGTGGCCAGGCCGGCGATGAGCAGGATCGGGAAGAGGATCTCCGCCACGGCGTCAATGTGGGCCAGCGCATCGGGCACGGGAAACGGGTAGCGGTGCCCCAGGAGATGCAGCCGGAACATCGACTCGAAGAGAAAGTCAGCCACCGGGGAGACGTGCCACCAGCCGCTCCATTTGGTCAGCCCCGATTTCAGGAACGGAATCGCCAGGGCCAGGCGCGCGGCCGGCGGCGCAAGTGCGAGGGCACCGCAGCGCAGTCGGGTCAGCGTGCGAGCGCAGAGCGGCGGTACGACCGTCATGCGATTGTCCGGTGTGCAGAGGGGGCGGGTGGGCATGATTCAATGACCTCGTGTGCGGCGCCGCTTCACGTGAGCGGCCGTGACCCAACCGCCCCCGAGCAGGGCGGTCAAGTGCTCGGTGAGATCGAAAGCCGGGTGGACGGCCTGTGCGCGCTCGGTCGCATCGCCCAGGGTGCGTCCCGCGGCGAGCGAGACGAGAAAATCCGCCGCACCGGGCGCGAGTGCGATGACTTCGACGTCCGCTTCGGGACGCGCGAGCAGCGCATCCTCGCCGCGGGCCTCGAGTGCGACGGGCCCAGCTTCAGGTTCGGAGCCGCCCGTGACGTTCAGTCGCCAGATCGTCAGCGCGGCGCAGCGCGAGCGCACCAGACGCACGGACGGGTGCAACGTCAGACACACGTCCGCAGCGCGGCCTGCGGGAATCCGGGCAAGCGCGGCGGGATCGAGCCGCGGAGCCTCGGCCGCATGATATGCCTCGAGCCAGGCCCGTTCGATGCGTGCCACGTCGGGGAGGTAAGCGAGAGCCCTGAGGGGCTCGAACCGTTCGAGAAAGCGTGCGAATCCTTCTCCGTATTCGAGCAGCACCGGGGAGCGGGGCAGATGCACTATGGCGTACCGCCGGGCGGTCTCCTCGAAGCATTCCGCACCGAGCAGCCGCCGCACCGCCGGATAACTCTGGGCGAGGGCCTCGATGAGTCCGGCGAAGACATTGTTGCGGTAGACGGTGAAGCGTTGGGTGTCACGGAGGCCATCGGGGCCAATGCACCCGATTGGCGGCTCCCGCGCCGGAAACCGCAGCGCCTGCGCGAACTGCGCCTGCAGATCAGCCCAGGGCGACACAGTGCCCCTCCTGCGAAGCGGCGCTTGCGCGCAAGGTCCGCTCCGCGCGCTCGGCCTGCGCGGCGAGTGTGGACCACTGCGGTACGCTCTGGTCCCACTCGATCAGGGTCGGCAGCGCACCGAGTCGAGCAAGCGCGTGGTCATACAGTGCCCAGACGTGATCGGCGACTTCCCGGTCGTGAGTGTCGATCAACAGCGTTCGGCCGTATTCATCGGCGTCGGTGCTGAACCCGGCCAGGTGGATCTGGCGGACCTGGGCGAGCGGAAGCTGCTCGAGGTACTCCTGTGGACTCCACCCCTGGTTCGTGCAGGCGACATACACGTTGTTGATGTCGAGGAGCAGCGCACAGCCGCTGCGGCGCGCAACCTCGGCGATGAAATCCGGCTCGGCATAGGTACTCTGTGCAAACGCGACATAGGTCGAGGGATTCTCGAGAAGGATCTGTCGACCAAGGGACTCCTGCACCTGGTCGAGATGCTCGCAGACGCGCTGGAGGGTGCGGGCGGTGTAGGGCACCGGCAGCAGGTCGTTGAAGAACGCCCCGCCGTGCGACGACCACGCGAGGTGCTCGGAAAACAGGCCGGGCTCGTAGCGGTGCACCAGCGTGGCCACACGACGCAGATGTGCGCCGTCCAACGGTTCGTCCGATCCGATCGACAACCCCACGCCGTGCAGCGAGAGCGGATAGTCGTTGCGGATCGCCGTGAGGTAGCGGTGGGGCGGGCCGCCGGCGCCCATGTAGTTCTCCGCATGAACCTCGAAGAAGCCGATATCCGGCCGGGACTCGAGGATCACGCCGTAGTGACTGGTCTTCAGCCCGACGCCGGCCCGTGCGGGGACGACGTCGGGCCTGAGGCTCCGGGGCACGGTGTGTGACACTGTCATGACGGTGCTCACCGGCGGTCCATGTGTCGCTCAGCGGCCGGCTTCAGTGATCTTGCTGAGGCTGCCGTGGCCGTGGACGATGGTGACGTACGGAGTGGTAATCGCCGTGCACGTGCCCGTCGGTACCAGCTTGAAGGCGTTGCCCTGATAGTTGCGGCTCGCCGTGCCGGCGCAGGTGGTGCCGGGTCCGGCGTAGCAATCGTTGTGTCCGGCGAGCGCCACGCCGAAGCAGCGGACAAACTTGCCGGTGTGCAGCTCCGCCATGGTGTGCTCGCGCTTCGTCATCATCGAGCCGTGCATCTGCATTGCGCCGGCGGCCGCGAGCGGAGCGGCGAGGGCGGTGACGGCGGTGGCGAGCGCGCCGGCGACGGCGAGTGATGCGGTGCGGTTGGACATGAAGGGTTCTCCAGATGGGTGGATCGTTCGGTTCCCGCACCACCGGGTGTGGCGGCGCAGAGGTTCCGTTGCTGTATTCGGGCCGGGAGGCGAAAAGGTTACGGGGCGCGATGGGCGCGTCAGCCGTGGACCCTCCCGGACCCCTCGTGTACGGGGCGGCAAGCGTGCAATATGTGCGGGGGCGTTGCGCTTCACGAGCGGCGGTTGCGCCGGCGCGTCGGGAGCAGATCAAGCGGAAGTGGTGCGACTGAAGTGGAATCCATTTATTACGTGTTGTCCTGGGCCTGCCATCGCAAATGCCGGCATTGCTATGAGCCACGATTCCGCCCCTATGTGCGCTCGGCGCTCGAGGCGGTGGTGACGGAAGCGGAGCAGAACTTCCCGCGCATCATCGATCACCTTCCGCCGCGGCTGAGTTATCTGGATCGCGAGCATCCGGCGCCGGACGGCAGCCTGCCGGAGCGTCCCGGTCGGATCATCCTCGCCGGAGGGGAGGTCCTGCTCGAGGGGGTCCGCGAGCGAGTGCTGTATCCGGCGATGCAGCGCATTCAGGCGCGCTACCGGGGCCAGGGCGGCGTAGAGCTCATCGTGCAGACCACCGGAGATCTGGTCACCGATGCCATCGTCGAGGATCTGCTCGCCCGGGGGCTGACCACACTTTCGATCTCCGGGATGGATGAATTCCACTCCGGCATGCAGGGCGAGGCACGGCAGCGGGCATTCAAGGAGCGGCTCACGCATCTGCTCGAGGCCCACGGGCTGCGCGCGGCCGCCGCTCCGGTGCGCGCCGTAGACGACG
>JAKADE010000283.1 GCA_021820785.1 Pseudomonadota bacterium | reverse complement strand
CAGCCAGCGCCTGGGCAATGCGCGCTGTCAATCCATTGCGCGCGGCGAGCGCGGCAGTCAAGACGGCTCTCCCGAAAGCCATCGCGTCGGCCCGACCGTGGCTTTTTACCACGATCCCGCCCAGCCCGACCATGCATGCACCGTTGTAGCGGCGCGGGTCGAGACTGGCGGCGGCGCGGCGCAGCACCCTGCGCGCGATGAGACCGGCGAGCCGATCGCGCCAGGACGCGTTGAACTCCTCGCGCAGACGCGCCCCGATGAGCGCCGCCACGCCCTCCATGGTCTTCAGCGCGACGTTGCCGGTGAATCCGTCGGTCACCACCACGTCGACGTCGCCGGAGAAAATGTCATCGCCCTCGACGAAGCCCACGTAGTTCAGGCCGCTCGCGGCGAGCAGCGCATGCGCGTCCTTGACGAGCTCGTGCCCCTTGATGTCCTCTTCGCCGATATTGAGCAGCCCGATGCGCGGATCGGCAAGCCCGTAGATGTCGCGCGCGATGATCGCGCCCATGGTGGCGAACTGCCGCAACTGCTCGGCGGTCGCCTTGGCGTTGGCGCCGAGATCGAGCATCTGGGTATGGCCGTGCGCGGCCGGGATGGCCGAGATGATCGCGGCGCGCTCGACCCCGGGCAGCGTCTTCAGCACGAAGTGGGCGATCGCAGTGAGCGCACCGGTGTTGCCGGCGCTGACGCACGCAGCGGCCCGAGCACTCTTGACGAGCTCGACCGCCACGCGCATGGAGGAGTCCTTCTTGTGCCGCATCGCCTCGCGCGGCGGCTCGTCCATGCCGACCACTTGCGAGGCCGGCACGATCTCGATCCGCTCGCGCAGCGCTTCTGGCTGACCGGCGAGCGCCGCCTCAATGAGCGAGCGCTCCCCGACCAGCAGAACCGTGAGGTCCGCCTGTTCGGCGAGCGCCGCGAGCGCACCGGCGATGTACTCCCCCGGCTGGCGATCGCCGCTCATCACATCGATGGCGACCGGCAACACAGGCACGCGTACGCGTGTTATTCCTGATCGGCGTCGGCGGGCTTCTCGATCACGCGCCGGCCGCGGTAGAAACCGTCCGGGGTGATGCGATGACGCAGGTGGGTCTCACCCGACTGTGGGTCGGTGGAGAGCGCCGGCGCGGCGAGTCCGTCGTGGGAACGGTGCATGCCGCGCTTGGAAGGGGTCTTGCGGCTTTTCTGAACGGCCATAATGTCCTCGTGCGCACAACGCGCGGAAACTCATTTCTGATTCAACAACTCACCCAGATGCGCAAACGGCCGCTGCGTCACCGCATCGGCCGGCGCATCGCCCGCGGCGCTCTGCGCCCCGGACGAAGGACACTGTCCGTCCTCGACGTGCATCGGCACGATCGGCAGACTGAGCAGCACCTCCTCCTCGATCAACTCGGCCACGCTGATGCGGCCCTCGGGCGCCAGCACCGGCTCGAATGCATCCGCGAGCGTGCTCGCCTCCTCCGCACTCGAGAGCAGCGCGACCTGCACGTGCGCGCTCAGCGGCAGCGTCATCGGCTGCATGCAGCGCTGGCACGTCAGCCGCGCAGCGCCCTCGAGCGTCACGTCGGCCACGGCCCGACCCGACTTCCGTGCAAATCGCACCGTGCCGTGCACGCTGCCGCCGATCAATTCGGCGCGCGAACGCAGCCGCGGCAACTGCGTCAATTCCACATCGAAATCGAGCGCAGCCGCCCCGCGGGACAGCCGGTCGACCTCGAGCGGCTTGGACCAGGGTTGCGGCATGGGGCGCGTATAATAGGTATCAGGTCCCGGCAAGTCAAAAGTCCGGTGAATCCTTAAGTCATTGTTTCCGAGAGCCGAATCGGCCCGACGTGCCGCACCATGCCTGAACTGATCCTCGCCTCGACCTCGCCTTACCGCCGCGCGCTGCTCGAGCGCCTGCGGCTGCCCTTCACCGCCGTCGCCCCGGGCGACCCGGAGACATATGTTCCGGGGGAACTGCCGGCCGATCGGGCCGCGCGGCTCGCCCTCGCCAAGGCGCAGGCGGTCGCCGAGCGCTTTCCCGCGGCGCTGGTCATCGGCAGCGACCAGGTGGCCGCACTCGGCGCCGAGGTGCTCGACAAGCCCGGCGATGCCGGGCGCTGTCGCGCCCAGCTCGCCGCCGCGAGCGGCGCACGGGTGCGTTTTTTCACCGGCTGCGCGCTGCTCGGGGCCGGCGGCCGGGTCCGCCAGGTGCACCTCGACACCACCACCGTCGCGTTCCGCACGCTCAGTCCCGAGCAGATCGAGCGCTACGTCGCGGCCGAGCAGCCGTTTGACTGCGCCGGCGGATTTCGCGCCGAAGGGCTCGGCATCGCGCTGTTCGAGCGCATCGAGAGCATCGACCCGACCGCGCTGATCGGGCTGCCCCTGATCTGGCTGGCCGCGGCGCTGCGCGCGGCCGGCTGCGCGGTGCCCTAGCCCCTCAGCGCTCCAGCCGCCCGAGCACCGCGGCAAGGTCCGGCGGCAGCGGAGCACTGGCACTGAACGTCGCGCCGTCGGGCCATTCGAAGCTCATGCTGTGGGCGTGCAGGAACATCCGGTTCAGACCGAGTCCGCGCAGCGCCGCGTTGCAGCCCGCGTCACCGTACTTCGGGTCGCCGGCCACCGGGTGCCCGGCGTAGGCGGCGTGGACCCGGATCTGGTGCGTCCGCCCCGTATGCAGCGTCACCTCGAGCAGGCTGGCGGTGGCCGCCCCGAGACTGCGCCGCCCGAAGATCTGCACCGGCCGGAAATCGCTCACCGAGGGCTTGCCGCCCGCCCCCACCCGCACCGTGCGCTCCCCGCTCACCCGGGTCTCGGTGTGCAGCGGCACGTCGATCCGCTTGCGGCCGAGTTCCCAGCGCCCGCACACCAGCGCCAGGTAGCGCTTGTCGCTCACCCCTTCGCGCAGCACCGCATGCGCGGCGCGCAGCGCCGCCGGCGTGCGCGCCACGAGCAGACAGCCGCTGGTGTCGCGGTCGAGCCGATGCACCAGCTCGAGCGATTCGTCCGGACGCAGGGCGCGCAGCGCCTCGATCAGGCCGAACTCCACCCCGCTGCCTCCGTGGACCGCGATGCCAGCCGGCTTGTCGATCACCAGCAGCCGCGCGTCCTCCTGGATGATGGCGCGGCGGACCGTCTCGATGAGCTCGGCCGACGGGCCCCGCCGCGCGGCGGCGGC
The DNA here is from genome assembly GCA_021820785.1 of Pseudomonadota bacterium. The sequence continues at coordinate 1,575 of JAKADE010000283.1, read as the reverse complement.
GCCGGGCGTCTCGATGCGCAGCGGGGGCACCCGGATCCGGTCGCTCGCGGCCAGCCGTGCCTCCGGGGTGGTACGCCGGCCGTTCAGGCGCACCTCGCCCTTGCGGATGATGCGGAACAGGCGCGTGTGCGGCACTCCCGGCAGATGCTGGGCGAGAAACCGGTCGAGCCGCTGCCCGGCCTCGTCCGCGCCCACGTCCAAATAGCGCACTGCGGTGCGCCCCTCGGTCACATTCGTCTCGGACACCGCCCTCTTCCGCGTAAGACACTGTTTCTACAGCAATCCTTGCAGTATACTCCGCCCGCCGCCCGCTGCGCGGGCGCACCAATGGTTGGCGGGGTACCCCGCCGCATGTTAGTTGGACCTCCATGAGAGAGGCCATCGTATCGGGCCGACAAGAACGCCTCGGGCGTAGAACCGCACAAACAGGTTCCGCGCGAGGCGGCTCCGGTTGAGACCGTCGAAGGATTTCCGGCACCCGCCTATGACGTGGCGTGCATTGTGATGAGAGAGACTCGAGCTCACGCGCCGAGTCTCCGAAATCTTCGCCGCTGCGGCGCGCTCGCGCTGCGGCCTCCCGTGTGCTTGCCGGCCCCTCACCGTACAACAGTAGGGGCACATGAAAAGAATGCTCGTCAATGCGACTCAGGAAGAGGAACTGCGAGTCGCGCTGGTCGATGGACAGAAGCTCTTTGACCTCAGCATCGACATACCTTCCCGAGAACAAAAGAAAGCGAACGTCTACAAAGGCCGCATCTCCCGCATCGAACCGTCCCTGGAAGCCTGCTTCGTCGACTACGGAGCGTCGCGGCATGGTTTTCTGCCGCTGAAGGAAGTCACCCGGGACTATTTCCGCCAGTCGCCCCAGGGCGGGCGAATGAACATCCGCGAACTGCTCTTCGAGGGACAGGAACTCATCGTTCAGGTCGAGAAGGAGGAGCGCGGCAACAAGGGCGCCGCCCTCACCACGTTCCTCAGTCTGGCCGGACGCTTTCTGGTGCTGATGCCGAACAATCCGCGCGCCGGCGGAGTCTCGCGCCGCATCGAGGGCGAGGACCGCGACCAGATGCGCGAGGTGATGAACCAGCTGCAGATTCCCGACGGCATGGGCGCGATCGTGCGCACCGCCGGCGTCGGCCGCAGCGTCGAGGAACTGCAGTGGGACCTCGATAACCTCAAGGCGCAGTGGGACCAGATCGCCGCCGCTGCCGAGGGCAAGCCGGCCCCGTTCCTGGTGTACCGCGAGAGCGACGCGGTCACGCGCGCGCTGCGCGATTACCTCTCCGACGACATCGCCGAGGTCCTGGTCGACGACATCGGCGCCTTCCAGAAGGCCCAGGAGTACATGCAGCGCTTCATGCCCGCCGATGCCCAGCGGCGCCTGAAGCAGTACGTCGATGACATCCCGCTGTTCACCCGCTTCCAGATCGAAAGCCAGATCGAATCGGCGTACGCGCACAAGGTGCAGCTGCCCTCCGGCGGCAGCATCGTGATCGACTACACCGAGGCGCTGGTGTCGATCGACATCAACTCCGCGCGCGCCACCAAGGGCAGCGACATCGAGACCACGGCGCT
>JAKADE010000282.1 GCA_021820785.1 Pseudomonadota bacterium | reverse complement strand
GGAAGTTAATGCCGCGCCCGGCCTGCGGATGCATTTGGCACCGTCCGAGGGGGTCGCGCGACCGGTTGCCGACCGGATCATGGCGCATCTGTTTCCCCCGGGGCGTCCGGTCACGATCCCGATTGCGGCGGTTACCGGCACGAATGGCAAGACGACCACCGCGCGAATGGTCGCACACCTGGCATTGCGGGCCGGGCAGCGGGTCGGTCTGACGACCACCAATGGTGTGTACGTGAACGGTGAGTGCATTGCCGCCGGCGACACGACCGGGCCGAAATCTGCCCGCATGCTGCTGAACGATCCGGCGATCGATGTGGCGGTGCTGGAGACGGCGCGCGGCGGGATGCTCCGGGAGGGGTTGGCCTTTCGGCACTGCGCTGTGGGCGCCGTTCTGAACGTCACGGCGGATCACCTGGGCCTCGGAGGCATCGATACGCTCACTGAGCTCGCGCTGGTCAAACGCATGGTCGTCGAGGTGGCGACGGATGTCGCGGTGCTCAACGCGGATGATCCGCTGTGCATGGCCATGGTGGGGCACTCCGCGGCGCGCAAGGTGTGTCTGGTGAGCCTCGACAGCCGCAACGGACACGTGGCGCGGCACCTGGAAAGCGGCGGGCTCGCGGTGGTTCTGAGCAGCGGGGAGGACCCCTCCCTCGTGATTTGTGAAGGATCGGTGCGAAAGCGCCTGATGCGGGCCCGCGAGATTCCCGCGACCGTCGATGGCAAGGTGATGTTCAACGTCCAGAACGCCGCGTTCGCAGCTGCGATCGGCATCGGATTGGGCATGGACGCGCAGACGGTTCGCGCCGGGTTGGCGTCCTTCGAGGCGAGCCTGGAGCAGACGCCGGGCCGACTGAACATCTACGACGGACATCCGTTCCGGGTGGTGGTGGACTACGGGCACAATCCCGCAGCGGTAAATGCCATGTGCACCGCAGCGGTCGCGCTCGGCACCGGCGGCCGGCGTATCTGTGTGATCGCAGCGCCCGGGGATCGACGCGATGAGGACATCCGTGAAGTCGGCCGGGCGGCCGCCGGGTTCTGTGATCTGTACATCTGTCGGCGCGACGATTCGCTGCGCGGCCGCGGGCCCGATGAGGTTCCCGAGCTGCTGCGCCAGGGGTTGCTCTCGGCCGGGGTTGCGAAGTCTCGCATTCGCGTCGTCCCTGCCGAAGCTGACGCCATCCTCGCCGGCCTGAGTGCCGCGCGGCCCGGAGATCTGGTGCTGCTCTTCGCCGATGATCTGCAGCGGACCTGGGATCAGGTCGTGAATTTCCGGCCGGCGGTGCGGCCGAAGCCCGTCGTGGGGGTACAGCCGGCCGTCAGCCAATTGCCGCAGGTCCTCTCGGTGTCATGATCGATCTGACGTATTTCGAGAAGGATGCACCGCAGGCTCGGGCGATCCTGCAGGCGATGAGTCGTGCGGCGACCGAACATTGTGGCCGCAAGTGCATCTTCTCCTGTGTGGCGTCGCTGAGTCCCGCCCAGGTCGATGCGATTCTGGCGCTCGAGCAGGATGCCTTCGGCGCCGCAGGGGTGGCGTTCGACCGCGTGGGGCTCGATGAGGTCCGCGCCGATCCCGATGCGCTCTTTCTGATCCTCGAGATCGACGGCAAGATGGAGGGATGCTGCTTCGGCTATTGGGAGTGGCCGGATCAGATCACGGTCGCGGGGACGGATTTCTTCCTCGATACGGCGATGGTCTCCAGTCACTGCCGCGGGCACGGCATCGGCCGCATTTCGCTCTCCGGCGTCCTGCTGCTGGTGCGGCTGCTCGAATGTCATCGCGTGGGCATCGCCGCGTGGCATCGCGGGCCGGCGGGGCGCCGGCTCGTGAAGTTCTACCAGAGCTTCGGCTTCGAGCCCGTGGAGAGCAGCCGCAGCGTACACGCATTGATGGCGCTGGATCTGGAGCGCGCCCCGTTGGACTCATGGCGCAGTGCGCTCGGATTGGGTTCGGAGGATTCGCTGGGGCATCTGCCCCCGCTCGGGCGCGGTTCGCGCACCGGGCGCCTTTGGCCCCGACCTGATGAGCGCGCGCTCGTGGGGCGCTTGTACATCGCGGTGGGACTGTCCGAAGCGCTCTGCCTGGTGACGCCGTTCCAGTTTGCCTACCTGTACCTGGTGATGGCGAAGCCCGAGTGGGCGGTGATGCCGATGATTGTCGCGACGGCGGCGGCGATCGCGACCGGTATCCCCGCCGGAGCGATCGCCGACAGGTGGAGCCGCAAGCTCGTCGTGCTCGGCGGTGCCGCAGGCAGTGCGCTCGGCATGGCCGGAGTCCCGTTTGCCGTCGCATTTCCCGGGCGATGGCAGGTGGTGCTCGCGTGCATCGCATTCGGTTTGCTCGGTGTGGGTGAGACGCTGATGGGCGCCGCGTCCGAGGCGTGGGTGGTCGACAACCTGCATGCAGCGGGCCGACGCGACCTCGTCGAGGTGTTCTATGCGCGCATTCGATCGATCGGCGCGCTCGGCGCCACGGTGGCTGCGGCCGCCGCGCTGGTGCTCCTGATGACCTCGAGGGTCGATCGCAGTCTGCTCAATGTGTTGTGGTACACGGCCGCGGTCGGATTTCTCCTGTCTGCAGCGCTGGCCGCGAGTGTTCCTGAGCACCGGGCGGCGCATGCCGTGGACGGCCAGGAGTCGGGATTCTGGGTACGGTTGCGGGCCACGATCAGCGTTCTCGCGGCGCGACCGGCGCTGCTCTTTACCGCCCTGGCGATCGTGCTGGCGAGCCTCTCCGGTGTGGTCTCCGATGACGCATTCATCGTCTCGCTGATTACCAAAGGGCTCGATGCCAGAATGCTCGCACCCTTGAACATCATCGATCATGTGATCGGCGTCATCGGACCGCTGTTGGCGGTACGGCTGGCGCGATGGCTCGGCCCGACGCGTCTGCTCTCGTTATTTCTGGTGCTCGAGGCATTGGCGGTCACCGTTCTCTTCGTCGATCGAAGCCTCGCGATCGTGCTGATGCTGTATGTCGTTCTGGACGTCATTGACGACATCTGGGATCCGGTCGCCCTGGCCCGGCTGCAGCTGCTGATGCCTTCGACGCATCGTGCCACCATCGTTGCAGCCGTGCAGGAGTTCGGTGCGCTGATGCAACTGGCGGCGCTCGGTGCATTCGCAGCGCTCCTCGGCCAGCACAGCGAAGCGCTCGAGGCCGCGACGCCGAACCTGGTGGAAGCCTTCTCCGGACATGCGCCGCCGCCCCCGCACCTGCCGGCGGAGTTCCTGGGGCTTCCCGTGCCGGATCTGGCCATCGTGTTGTTCATCGTCGTCGGTCTGCTCGCGCTGCCGTTCATTGCCGCGTCTGGCCGCGCTGAACGCGCTGCGAAGTGGGACGCGGCGGGACGCTGAGCGCCTCGGTGCCCAGTCCCTCCCGGGGGCCGCAGGGCCAATCGTGCCCAAATGCCGTGCCGCTCGAGGCGCAGCAGGCAGCCGAAGGCGTGAGGCCCGTGCGCTTCTACGCCGCCGGGCTCCTCTGTCCGAATCCGCCTTTGCGCCTTACATGCGAACGCCGGCAGAATTGCCCCGAATCCCGCGATGTACTCAGCGGCACTCGCGTCATTCGGATTCGGGTTTGTGTTGCGCCGCAGCGATGGCCTCTTGGACCTGACTCTTTGCCTGCGCGACGGCGTCGGCGATGCACTCCGGGGCGTTCTTCTCCTCGAAGGGATACAGTTTGTCGAGCTGCTCGCAGGCCAGACGCGCGACATCTTTGACGCGCTGCTCGAGAGCCAGAACACCTGCGTGGCTCGCCAGATCAAGATCGGCATAACTGACGTGATGCGTCAGCGTCACTCGTTCCATGGGCACGCCGCTGGCGGAATGGCCAATGGTCTCGGTGGTCATGACGCCAGCGGAGACGACGATGGCTTTCAGTTCCGTGTCGGCTCGCGCGATGGACGAGAACCACACGCCGGCCGCAAGGGCGGCGACGACAGCGGTCATCCGGGGATGCAAGGTAATCATGGCGGTACCTCTTCCGGCGGTCACGAATGTGCGTAGCTGGTGGACATGGTAGAGGGCAGGGCGTGACGGTAAATAGGAGCATTCCGAACCCGAAGCGGTGTCGGGGAGATGCCGGGAAGGTGTGCCGATGGCGCGCCCATGGCGCGTTGTCTTCAATGAAGGAGCCAGATCGCGCCGCCGTAGGCGGCGAGGATCAGCAGGCTCTCCGGTCGCCAGAAGCCTACCGTCGTGGCACGCGGCGTCAGCAGGCGCAGGACGGCGAGTGCAGTGGCGGCGATGGCGAGGAGCAGGCCGACGACGTTGTGCGGCGCGGCGTGGACCAGAACGGAGCCGGTCGGCGAGGCCAGATCCATGGGCAGAAAAATGCACATATTGAACGCATTGCTGCCGAACAGGTTCGCGACCGCGAGGTCCGTCGCACCCAGGCGGACCGCCGCGAGGGTTGCGACCCCTTCGGGAAGGGAGGTGGTCAGACCCATTAGGATGGTGCCGACGAAGGTCTCATCGAGACCGCTGGTTCGCGAGATGCCTTCTGCGGCAAGCACGAGGGCTGGCGCGCTGAGCGCCAGGACGGCTGCGCTCAATGCAAACCCCACCATCGCCTTGCGCAGTACGAGGTGGCGTGTGGTGCCGAGCGCCAGTTTCTCCGGCGGGGCCTTTTCCGGCTGTTCAGCCCGTACGGCCCGCATCCCGACCAGATATACCAGTAAGATGACGACGCTGCTCGCGTCGACCCGGCCGAGCGGGCGCCATCCGTGTGAGGCGATTGCGGCGCCG
>JAKADE010000281.1 GCA_021820785.1 Pseudomonadota bacterium | reverse complement strand
TCATCGGGACCGCTTCCTTCGCGGCCGGGATTTCATTCAGTTCGGTCCACAGTCCCGCCGGCGGCGCGGTCGTGTCGATGAAGCCCATGGCGATGAGTGTCGGAGCGGTGATGTATGGGGCGAAGTTGACCGTATCGAAATACGCCGCGGTGTGCAGCACCTCGGGGTTCTGCGTCGCGTAGAACGGATAGCCCGGTCGGCGACCGTGCGCCAGCCCGTTCATGTCGGCCCCCGAGGGTTCGTTGACGATCACCGCCGTTTCCTTGCCGGGGTTCAGTCCGGCGGTGGCGAGGCTCTGCTGCCCGCCCATGCTCGTACCCGTGAGCACCAGTGTCTTGCCGTTCCAGAAGCGGCTGTGGCGGATGTACTGAAGCGCTCGCGTGTCGCGCAAGTACATTCCGAGGAAGTAAGAGGTCTGCGGGCTGCGCACTCCGAGGGACGGATAGTTCTGCGGTACCCCGCTGCCGCTCCCCGGCGGGATGTCGTGTGAATCGACGTCGAACACCAGCCAGCCCTCGGCGGCGCGATTGGTTGCCCACGCGCGCTCGAGCGGATAGACGCCGGCCCATTGGTAGATGATCAGCGCAGGAAAGCGGCCGGCGTGTGCCGGCATTGCCAGATAGCCACGCACGTGCGAGCCGAGACTCTTCAGTCGGACCCGGAATAGTCTCACACCGGCCTGAGCGGTCGGCATCGGCGTCAACTTCACCTGCATCGGGACGCGTCTGAGTGCGGCGAGTTGGCGGGCCCAGAACGCTTTGAAGTCGTGTGGCGGCGGGAGCGACGGGCGCAATTGCGTCGGGGCCACGGCCGCGCCGAGCGTGGCGACACGGTGCTCGGCATAGGCGCCGAACGGAAACTGCGGGGCGAGCGGCTGGTAGTGCGGATAACGGGCAAACAGCCGCTGCAGCGCCGGATCGTCCTTGCTCAGCAGCGCCTTCAGGCTGTGGTTCAGCGTACGGTACTGTGCTCGCGACAGTGCCATCGGGGTGGGTTCGTAGTCGACCGTGACGTACAGCATGCCCGGCGCATCGAAGCGCAGCGCCAGGGTCGCATGACCCGAGGCCAGCGAAAAGCTGCCGGTCTTGACCACATCCAGATCGTTGCGCTTGATGGTATAGGCAAAACGGCCCCGCGGGTTGGGCGCTCCGGGCGGCACCGACACCGTCCAGCCGACCGTCTGGCCGAGGCGGTAGATGCCGTCCGCATGCAGGGGCGTGAACTGGATCTGCGGGAGCGCGGCGAGCGCCGCGAGCGGCAGCAGACAGCCAGCGAGTGTCAGACCGAGCCTGCGTGCGGTGCGGCGGACCGGGAGGTTGCGAGTCATCGGGTCAGGCCTCTGCGCGGCGCGCCGTGATAGTGAATGAAATGATCGACCCAAGCGATGAAGTACTTCATGTTGGGCGCGTCGGTGTGGCCGCCGTCATCCTGCCGCCACGCGAGCCGTCCGGAGAGCAAACCGTGATTGACCGGCGGCATCGATGCGCTGAGCGGGTTACCGCGCACCGGGAGCCCCTGGACCCCGAGCAGCCGGTAGACGGGGCTCGCCGCGACCGCCGCCATGAAGCTGCCGCGCTGATCGAGCCAGCGGGCATCGCCCATGGCGGGGATGCCGTAGCTGATGAAGACCAGCCGCGGGGCGCACAGTGCGATCAGCTCGTTGGCGTCGACCGGCAGATCTCCGGGCGTACGCGGCCCGAACGCGGCCCGCGCGGCGTCGTAGCGCAGAAAATTCCCGGCCATCCAGTGGTATTCGCCGGCACCGGCGAGGTTGCCGACGGTCTCCCCGAAGTTGCGTCGCAGCGGCGTGGCACCGCCCTTGCCGGAGGAGCCGATCAGACCGAAGGCGAAGCGAGGGTCGAAGGCCATTGCGACCAGGGCGGCCTTGCCGAAGCGCGAAACCCCTTCGATGCCGACATGGGTCCCGTCGACCGTCGGGACGGTGCGCAGCTCATCGAGCACCTGGCTTGCTGCCCAGGCCCAGGCGCGCAGCGCGCCCCACTCGCCCGGGGTGCGCGGTCGCCCCCGGTTGGTCAGGCCGATGATCCCGCGCGTCAGGCCCGCCCCGTCGTCGGCCTGGACTGCCGTGGGATCGAGCGAGGCAAAGCCCCATCCGGCGGCAATCAGCTGCACGATCGAGGGTGCGCCGCCGTCGACGTTGCGTGCTCGCGGGGAAAATACCGAGCGGGTGATCAGCGCGGCCTCGGGGTCGCGCTGCAGCACGGCATGCGCTGCGGCGTCATGATGGGCAAGGGCTGTGCGCAGCGCGGCATTGAGTGCGGCGAGCTGCTCCCGGTCCGGGCCGCTCCGTGGAAGGGGCGGGGCACCGTAGGTGAACATGATGAGCACCGGCACCGGATGATGCACATGGGCTGGCAGCACCAGCGTCACCGGAATGTGCACCGAGAACAGTGGATAGGCACGGTTGTCTGCGGTGCCCATCAGGCGCTGGTAGACGATCGGATAGCCGCCGAGGTGCGCGTGGCCGCGAGCAGTCACCGTCCAGGTGACCTTGGGCACGGCTCGCGGGATCCGGCCGTACACATCATGTTCGAATGCTGCCACGAGCGCCGGCCGGCGCACCTTCCACCAGGTCCGCGCCGTGGTCACCTTGTGGCCGCTCGCGAGCCGCAGCGCATCGGGGAGTGCTCCGTAGGGATCGGCGAGCGCCTCGTCGTAGTTGGCGTGGTGCGGTGAGTTCTCGTTGCCGCTCGCCCCTGGGCGCAGCGCTTCGATTCCCAGTTGCTCCATCATGTTGCGATGGTCCTGGGCGGTGGTGAACGTGACTGGGGCGCGCCAGTGATGTACTGGTGACGCGTGCGCCGGCAGCGGACCGCAGGCCAGCGCCGCCGCCGCCAGTGCGGCGGCGCACGGCCTGCCGGCGCGCGGCTTCATTGGCCCGTGCGGGCCGAGTGCTTCGTCGAGGTGAACAGCGACAACGGGATGGCCGCTGCCATGGCCCGGTAGCCCGCGGGGTTCGGGTGCAGGTTGTCGCCGGAGTCGTAGGTCGGGTTCAGCCGCTGCGGATGCTGCGGATCGCGCACCACCTTGGCGAAATCCACGACGGCATCAAAGTGTCCGGGCACGCGGATCCAGGCATTGATTTCGCGGCGGTCGCGTTCCGTTGCGGCCGAGGGGTGGTAGTAGGTCGAGCCACCGAACGGCGTGATGGTGCCACCGATCACTTTGATGCCGTGTGCATGCGCGCGCAGGATGATCTGCCGGTATGCGCCGATGATGTTGCGGACCAGCGCGGCGTTCTGCGCGGCCGAAATGCGTCCGTGCATGGTGGCGACGCCCAGATCGTTGACGCCCTCGAGTACGATCAGGTAGCGCACGCCCGTTTGTCCGAGTACGTCGCGGTCGAAGCGGGCGAGCGCATCGGGACCGAGGCCGTAGCGCAACAGACGATTCCCGCCCGTGCCGACGTTGAGCACGCTCAAGTGGCGCGTCGCCGGCGAGGCCTGCAGGCGGCGGGCCAGATCATCCGGCCAGCGGGTGTCACTGTTGTTCGGCGTGGCATGTCCGTCCGTGATCGAATCGCCGAGCGTGACGATCGCCGCGGCGGGTCCGCGCACCTTGACGTCGACGCCGGAGAGGAAGAACCAGTGGTTGAACCGCATTGCACCCGGCAGGTCTGCGGCCGTCAGGTGTTCGCCGTGCAGCAGGAAGGACGTCTCGCGGGAGCCTGGATGACTGGTCTGGCGCAGCGGGGGCTTGCGCAGGTAGATCGTCACGGCGAGATCCGAGAGCGCCTTGGCGTGGAAGGCGACCGGGTCGCTGTAGTAGGCGGCACCGGGGGGAATGCGAATGCCCGGACGGCCACCGAAGGCGAGGGGGGTGTCGGTGGCCGGGTCGATTGCGCCGGTGGTGCGTGAGATCGGCACTGCGATCTGTGCGGCAACGATGTGCAGGGGCGTCGTGCCGAAGACGTTCGAGAAGCGCACGCGCAGCTCATGTCCACCGACGCTCAGGTGCACGATCTGGCGCAGCGTGGCATTCGTCAGCGCCGCGCTCGGCAGCGTATTGCGGCGCTCGGGGATCTGCTGCGAGGCCGCCCAGGTCCCGAGCCAGTGCGCCGAGGCGCGGATGTGGGCAGGGGCCGGCGCGGTGGATTGCGCGTGGTGCGCCCCGGCCCCGCACGCGGCCAGTGCCGCACAGGTCGAGAGCGCGAAGAGTCGCGGCAGGAGGCGCTTGATCATCGTCGGCATGGCATTCCCCTCGTTCTTCGGCGCAGCGGTTGCGCCCCCTTTGGGGTCGCCGATGCGAAGCCTGCCGACATGGTAGCGATAACAAGCGCGGGCGACAACCGCTTCGCCGTGGGGGTGGGGGCGGGTGAACATCTGAGTCAAAGACGGTCGAGCCAAAATTGACACCGCGGAAGTGGTATCGCTACCATGCGGCGGACATCACGACGGGAGCAGCGCTCTGTACCTCGGAATAGACATCGGCACCTCCAGCGTCAAGGCGGTGCTGCTCGATGAGCACGGCGTCATCGCCGCGCAGACCTCCGCTGCCCTCGAGGTGAATCGTCCGGCACCGGGATTCTCCGAGCAGGATCCGCGCAGCTGGTGGCAGGCGAGCGTCCAGGCAGTGCTCGCGCTGCCGGCTGCTGCGCGTGCCCAGGTGCGTGCGGTGGGTCTCTCCGGGCAAATGCACGGCGCGACGCTGCTCGATGCGCGCGATCAGCCGCTGCGGCCGGCCATTCTCTGGAACGACGGGCGTTCGGCCGAAGAATGCCTCGAACTCGAGCGACGCGAA
>JAKADE010000280.1 GCA_021820785.1 Pseudomonadota bacterium | reverse complement strand
GCGCCTGCTCGAACGGCTCGTGCAGCTGCTCGGGCGAGAGCGTCTCGCCCTGCTCCAAGTACAGCTCCATCAGCCGTTCGTCGAGTTCGACGACCTGATCGACGAGGGCCGTGCGCGCCGCCTCGATGGTGGAAAACTCGACGGGCGCCTCCTGCGGGTCGAAGAAGCAGTCACGCACCGCAGCCCCGTCCCCGGCCGGCAGGTTGACCGGCAGGCACTCGGGACCAAATGCCTCGCGCAGGCGCGCCAGTACACCCGCACAGTCTGCGTCCCGGCTGTCGATCTTGTTGACGATCAGCAGCCGGGCCAGGCCCCGCTCGCGCGCGAAACTCATCAGCCGCTGCGTCACGGCATCCGGACCCGTGACCGCGCTCACCACCACGGCGACGGCTTCGACAGCCTCCAGCACCGCGAATGTCCGGGGGAGAAAATCCGGGTAGCCGGGCGTGTCGAGCAGATGAAGCCGCGTGCCGGCATGCTCGACCGTGAGCAGCGCCGGTTCGAGCGAGTGCCCGAGCGTGCGCTCCTGGGGATCGAAGTCCGACACGGTGGAGCCCCGCTCGATGCTTCCCTTGGCGCGGATCGCCCCCGCCTCGAGCAGCAGCGCTTCGGCGAGCAGCGTCTTGCCGGCGCCGGCCGCGCCGGTGAGCGCGATGTTGCGAATGCACGTAGGGTCCACGCGGCACGCCCCATCCGAGCACGGTGTGAGAGCACCAAGGGTACTCCGGGGGAGCGCGGGGCGCAAAGCAGCGCTGCGCTCAAGACACGGACAACTCCAGATCCGCCCCGTCGTCATCGACCGTCACGAGCCGCACGGGCCGGCGCCAGAGGCGCTGCAGATACTCCAGCACCTTGCGGCTGCGTTCAAGATCGAGACCACGCCCGTCGAGCCGGTGATCGTGCCCGAGCTCGAGCGTGCCGTCCGCGCACACCCGCCGGACCGACACCGCGGGTGCGCCGAAGTTGTATTTGGGCGCGAGGATGGCCTCGTGCAGCGCATCGAGATCGGCCTCGAGCACGGTCACCTTGCCGTCGCGCGCGCGGTAGCGGAACAGGCCGAGCTCCTCGGCGAGGTCCCGGGTGAGGTGATTGCGGATGAAGGCGAAGTCGTCATCCTCGGCACGGATGGCGAAGGCGGCCTCGAGGCCGCGCTGCGCCACGATGCGCTCCCAGAGCGAGAAGCCCAGGTGATAGGGATTCACGCTGAGGGCCACCTGTGCATCGGCCGCCACCGGCCGGACCACTTCGGAGTGGCACCGGATGGCATCGAGGTAGGCCTGCTGCGGAATGAAATCCGCCTCGCGCAACAACCGCGCATGCCAGTACGACGCCCAGCCTTCGTTCATGATCTGCGTCGCGAACACCGGATGGAAGTAGAACGACTCCTCGCGCACCGCGAGGAAGATGTCGCGCTCCCAGTTTTCCATCTCCGGGGCGTATTGCGCCACGAACCAGAGCAGATCCCGCTCCGGATGCGGCGGCAACGGCGCGCGCTGCGGCGCGGTGACGCCCACCGCGGGACCGGCCGGCTCCAGCGCCGCGAAGCGCCGTCGGAACGCGTCGTCCGCGAGCGCCTTGCCCGGCTCGAGGTACTGCGGATAGGGCGGGCGGCGCAGCGGCTGATCGACGTCGATGTGCTGCTCGAGCGCGAGTGCCGCATCGAGCGCGGCCTCGACGCGCTCCAGACCGTGCGTCTCGATCGCCTGCTGAATCTGCCGGGCGTGCTGTGCGGCGTGCTCGACGATCCGCTCACTCACCTGCCCCTGGCAGCGCTGGAACAGCAGGTTGTTGCGCGAGAAGTCCGCGTGTCCGAGTACGTGGGCGCAGACCAGCACGTTCTCCGCGAGGCCGTTGCCCGCGGAGAGATAGGCATGCCCGGGATTTCCGGGGAAGACGACTTCGAAGAGCCGCGAGTGACCCATGTGCCGTTGGATGAGCTGATAGATGTAGCGGACCCCGAACGACCAGTGCGGCATGCGCACCGGCAGGCCGTACACGGCGATCTCCATCATGAACGAGTCCGGCACGGCCTCGAATTCGACCGGGTGGAAATCGAGCCCGAGGCCTCGAGCGAGCTGCTCGATGCGCGGCACGAGGGTGCGCCACTCGCCGCTCACGCGTCCTCCGCAGCGCGCTCCTGCGCGGCGAAGAAGGTGCGTAACGCCGCCCAGATGTCCTCGAAACCGGTGAGCACGCAGCTGTCGACGGCACCTCCGGCGGCCGTCCGCTCGCCGAACAGCCGGCCGGTCTCGGTCTCCAGACGGCGCGACATGCCGGCAGCGACCTCGACGTAACCGCAAAAGCACGTCTGTGACTCGAGTGCGCCGAGCGTCTCGCGCGCCGCGGCGACATCGCTCGCGGCGTTGTCGCCGTCCGAAGCGTAATAGACGTACACGTTGTATTGCTGGGCCGCGAAGCGCTCCGCAATGATCTCACTCACCTTGCCGAAGCCCTTCGAGGCCACCGTGCCGCCGGTGCCGCTCACCTGAAAGAACTCCGATTCGGTGAACTCCCATGCCTCAGTCGTGTGCGCAACGAACACCGTCTCGAGCATCCGGTATTGGCGGCGCAGTCCCTGCATCGTCCAGAAAAAGAAGGATTTGGCGAGCTGGCGGTCGCGCTCGGACATGCTGCCCGAGACATCGAGCAGAAAGAACACCGCCGCCCGTACCGCCGGACGCCGCCGCCGGGCCAGCTGGCGGAAGCGCAGATCTTCGTCCGTGAACGTCGGCACCGCTCCGGGGGCGCCACGGCGCTTGACCAACTCCTTGAACGAGCGCCGCCGATCGAGCCGGGAACGCGCGCCGCGCCGATCCCATCCCTCGCGGGTCCATTCGGTCTCCTCCGAGGGTCCAGCCCGGGGCTTGAGATTCGGCAGGCGCATCTCCTCCCAGAGCCACTCGACGATGTCCTCGACCTTCAACTCGAGCAGCAACTGCACCTCACCCTCGTCCTCACCGCCCGGGCCCTTGCCCGACGGCGCGGGGCGGTGCGTCGGATCGGCGAAGACGTCGCCCGGCTTGGCTGCGCCCTGCCCTACGCTTTGCTGCTCGGCGCTGCGGCGCAGCCGGAAGCGGTAGTGCTCGAGCAGCGTCACCGGCACGCGCACGGTACGAGCTGCGCCGCCGATGATTTCACCGGCACCGACCAGTTCCGGCAGATGGCGGCGCACCGCATCGCGCACCTTGGCATCGTGACGCAGCCAGTCGCGCGCCCCACGCGAGAACAACTCGTACCACTTCGCCGCGCTGAAGGGAGACTCGCCGCCGGCCGGTTCGTTCATGTCCGCTCTACTCCTGCGCGAGCAGCGTCGTGACGTAACTGAGCGCTTCCTTTGCGCTGTGCTCGTCGTACCCGTACTCGCTGATCAGCCGCTGCTGCACCACCGAGATCTTCTGGCGCGCCTCCTCGTCCGGACGGGCGCTCGAGGTCACCAGCCTGAGCACGTCGCGTCGCTCCTCGAACAGATACTGCTCGATCGCCTCGCGCATGCGGGCATGGCTCGCGAGCTTGAACTTCTCGCCGGTCTTGAACGCCACCATGGCCTTGCGCACCACTTCCTGACGGAAAGAGAGCTTGCCGGAATCCGACACCTTGATCTTCTCCTCCACCGAGCGCAGGAAGCGCTCGTCCGCCGGGCGGCTCTCGCCCGTGATCGGATCGGTGACCTGGCGATGATCGAGCGAGGCCTCGACTTCATCGAGATACTTCTCCAGCAGCTGCTGCGCCTCCTCCTCGAACGAGGCAAACATGGCGCGGTGCACGTCCTCCTTCACCCAGCGGTTGTAGAATTCCTTGCGCGCCGTGACCAGGTGGTCGATCCAGGCCTTCTTGTGTTTGAGCTCCATGCGCGCATCGCTCTCGATCGCATCCTTCAGTGCGAGCAGGAGGTCCATGCTGGTCAGGCTGCGCGTGGTGCCGCGGGTGATGGCGGTGGAGATCGCATTGATGATGAAGCGGGGGCTGACCCCGCCGAGTCCCTCGTCGGGCGCTTCGGAACGCAGCCGCGCCGCCTCACTCTCCGGCACGCCCTCGATCGCTTCGCCGGCGTAGAGACGCAGCTTCTTGCCCAGATCGAGCCCCTCGCGCTCCGGCGCCGCCAGGCGGGTGAGAATCGCGAACACCGCGGCAAGGTTCAGCACGTGCGGATCGAGGTGCACGTCGCGGAACGCCGGCGCGGCGCACACCAGCTTGCGATAGATGCGCGCCTCGTCGTGGTAGGACAGCGCATACGGCACCTTGATGATCACCATGCGGTCGAGCAGCGCCTCGTTCTCCTTCTCCTGCAGGAAGCGGTGGAATTCCGCGAGGTTGGTATGCGCGAGCACCGTCTCGTCGAGGTGGATCAGCGGGAAGCGCGCCACCTTCACGTTCTTCTCCTGCGTCAACGTCAGCAGCAGGTAGAGAAACTCGCGTTTGACCTTGAGGATCTCGATCATCTCGAGCAGCCCGCGGCTCGCCGAGTACACCGCGCCGGACCACGACCAGGCGCGCGAATCCCCCTCGTCGCCGATCTGCGCCACCTTGGCGAGGTCGACCGATCCGACCAGGTCCGCGATGTCTGCGGTACTCGGATCGTGCGGGGCATACGTGCCGATGCCGAGCCGCGCCGCCTCGGAGAGGAAGATGCGCTCGACCGGCACGCGCAGAAACTCCCCGTCGAATTCGCGCTCGAGGTAATCGCGTGCCCAGGGCGAGAGTTCCCCGGGAACACTGACGCCGTAGCGTTCGCGGAATTCCGCGCGCAGACTCGCTGGAATCAGGTTC
>JAKADE010000279.1 GCA_021820785.1 Pseudomonadota bacterium | reverse complement strand
TCTCCGGCGGCAGTGGAATGCTGGCGCTCAATACGAACCCTGGTCCGGGTGCGCTGGCGACCTTGAGTGTTCCGCGCAGCGCATAGACGCGTTCGCGCATCCCGATCAGACCGAGGCCCGTGGAGTCGTCCTCGCCGGTGCGCCCGATGCCGTCGTCCGTGATGGTGATCGAGACTGCCGCGGGAGTCGAGGCGTCGATGCCGCTGCGGGTGACGCGCACCTCGGCGCGGGTCGCCGCGGAATGCTTGGCCACGTTGGTCAGCGCCTCCTGGACCAGACGAAACAGTGTCACCGCGATTTCCTCGGGCAGATCGGCAAGCTCACCCTCGATGATCAGACGCAGCGCCAGGGTGGGCAGGCGCACCCGCCACAGCTGCACGCAGTGCTCGAGCGCTGCCGCGAGTCCGAGTTCGTCCAGTCCCGGTGGACGCAGCTCGCGGATCAATGTGGCGAGGGCGGCGTGAATGTGGTTGCAGTGCTCCACAATGGCTGCGGCCCGGACTCTGGCCGCATCGACGTCGGGGGTGCGTGCATCGCGTATTCCGACGGCATCGAGTTTAATGACGTTCAGATACTGGCCGAGCTCATCATGCAGCTCGCGCGCCAGCGATTTGCGCTCCGCCTCCTGCAGCGCGACATACTGCTGGGCGAGTCGCCGGTTGTCCGCCAGGGCCGCGGCAAGCTGAGCCTGCGCGGATTTGCGCAGACCGATTTCGGTCTTGGCTTCCTGGTAGCGCCGCGCCGCGAACCACGTCAGACTCAGACCAAGGACCAGCAAGACGGATGGCAGTTCGTCCAGCTGGTAGCGCTCGTAGGGTGCAGTGAGTCGCTGCAGCGCCTCAGTGACGTTGAACAGCCCGCAGAGCACCCAGGTGATGATCGTGACCGCGGCGACCACCAGCGCGTCACGGCGATGGGCGGCATGGTCTGTCCCGAAGGTGCGCAGCGCAGGGCCCGACGGATCCGCAGTCCCCGGGGACTTCTGCGCCGGGCCGCCGACGGCCGGGGCGGCGCGTCCGGGCCCGGTCGTCGAGGTCCTCACTGGCTCTTGCATCGACATGGCATAGGGTGCCGAATGACGTCGGAACCGCAGCAGTGTACCGCCACGGCACTGGACCGGGCGAGGACGATGCGGGCCTCACATGGGGAGGGCGGGCCACCTGTGCGCCCCGTCCCGGTGACCCTCGCCTCCGTGTTCCATTTCCGCACAGCCGGCGCGCCCGAGTCGCAATCAGGAAGATTTCCCTTGCCGCTGCGCCGAAGGAGCAGCGAGGATGCGCAGGCATAACGACCGGACAGACGCGCCGCGGCCGAGAGTGCCCGGCTGAGCGTCGTAATGGGAGGTGCGATGGCCCGAGCGCTGAGGAGGCGCCGCTTGCGCGGGCGTACGGTGCCGTTCGTTGCGGTATGCGGTCTGCTGCTTGCGGCCCTGGGCACTGCGGCCCGGGGGGCGGATCACCCGACGGCACATCGCGCGCTGAAGACGATCGTCATCAATGCGGCACCGCTCTCCGGCTCTGCCGTTCCGCTCGATGAGATTCCCGGCAACGTTCAGGTCCTCAGCGCCGCCTCGCTTACGACGCAGGGCACCGCAAGCCTCACCCAAGCGCTCAACACCCAGCTGAGCAGCATCAATATCAACGACAACGTGGTCGATCCGTTCCAGCCCGATATTGTCTATCGTGGATTCGAAGCCTCGCCGGTGCTCGGAACTCCACAGGGGCTCGCGGTGTACGAGAACGGCGTACGTATCAATGAGGCCTTCGGCGACACGGTCAACTGGGATCTGATCCTGCCGTCGGCGATCCAGCAGGTCGAGCTGACCAGTTCGAGCGCCGTATATGGTCTGAATGCGCTCGGCGGGGCCATTTCCCTCACCATGAAGAACGGATTCAACTACCACGGCGGCGAGGTAGAGCTGTCCGGCGGCTCCTTTCATCGCCAGGAGATCAGCGCGCAGTACGGCATGCATTCGGGGATGTTCGGGTTCTACGTCGCCGGGCGCGGAGTCAACTGGCACGGGTGGCGGGAGTTCTCCAGCGATCAGCTGCGTGATCTGTTCGCCGTGGCGAGTCTGCACGGCAGGGCGGGGTCACTCGATCTGAGCTATGCCTGGGACGACAACACGCTCAAGGGCCAGAGTTCCGCCCCGGTACAGGAACTGGCGATCAATCGATCGCTGGTGTTCACCGGCCCGCAAGCCAATCTCAATCGACTGAAGTTTCTCATTCTCAATGGCCGGCTTAAGCTGGCGGAGCACTGGACGCTCGCGGCTGTGCTGTACTACCGGGACTTCTCCCAGGCCGTGGCGAACGGCAACGGCACCAATTACATCGCATGCCGCACGACGCCGGGCGTGCTATGCCAGCCGGACGGCGTCACGCCGCTGACGAATGCCGCGGGGCAGCCGCTGCCGGACATCTCGGCCGGCGGGACGCGGTATATCGGGGAGAACGATTTCGAACTGCTGCACAGCTGGGGCAGGGGTGCGACGCTGCAGGCGGCCAACGATGCCGCCATCCTCGGTCACGACAATCATCTCACGGTTGGTGCCGCGGTCGATTACGCCTCGAGCGGCTATTACGCCGGTGCGCAGATCGGTCTTCTGAATGCACAGCTCGTCGTGCAGCCCTCGGCGTTGTTCGTCGATACGCCGGAGAATTCCCCCGGCGCCGTGATGAACGGCGATGCCGTTCCGGTGAACGTTGATTCTGTCAACAAGGCATTTGGCGTCTACCTCACCGATACGTTCAACGTCACTGCAGCGCTGGCAGTGACTGCCGGCGGGCGCTACAACATCGCGCAGGTGAATCTCGCGGATCAGCTCGGCACGCGGCTCAGCGGAGACAACCGCTACGTCCACTTCAATCCGTCGATCGGGGCGACTTATGCCCTCGGGCATTCGACGACGCTCTACGGCGGCTATTCGGTGAATAATCGCGTTCCAACGCCGGGAGAAATCGAGTGTTCTGATCCGCAGGCCCCCTGCCTGCTTCCGGCGAGTCTCTCCGGTGATCCGCCCACGCTCCGGCAGGTGGTAGCGCACACCACGGAGATCGGCTTGCGTGGCACCGTGGCGCGGCTCCCGGTTCTCGGTGCGGCAATGCGGTGGAACGTCAGCGTGTTTCGAACCGTACTCCACGATGACATTCACGGCGTTGCGACGTCATTGAGTTCGGGGTATTTCGCCAATATTGGAGATACGCGGCGGCAGGGACTAGAGACGGGCGTGAATTTCGCCGCACCGCGCTGGTCCGCGTACCTGCATTACAGCCTGGTGCGCGCGACATTTCTCGCGGCGCTGGTGATTCCGTCATCTTCGAACCCGTTCCGGGACGCGAATGGCGATATCCACGTGCAGCCGGGCGATCAGTTTCCCGGGATCCCGGAGAATCGCTGGAAGATCGGTGGCGACGTTTCCTTGTCTTCGATTTGGAGCATCGGGACGAGCGTCAATATCGTGAGCAGCGTTTACTACGTCGGTGACGAGTCGAACCAGCTGGCACCACTGCCGGGCTACACCGTTGTCGAACTGCATTCGAGTTACCGGCCGAGGCATCATGTGCGCCTGTTTATCTCCATCGAGAATCTTCTCGACAGCCACTACGCGACCTGGGGGATTTTGAGTGATCCGACTGGCGTCGGTGCACCCGGCATCCCGGTGAATGCGCGGACCAATGGACCCGGCGTGAACAACCGTTTCATCAGTCCAGCGGCACCGCTCGAGGTGTTCGGGGGCGTGCGGGTCCGCTTCTGATCCGGTCAGCCGCGCTCAGGTTGCAGGTGGACTGCCGTTTCGGCTAGGCTCATGCACAAGTCATCCGGCAAAGACCGGAACCAGGCGGAAGAACGGCATGCGGTACCGGGGATGGGCGTGCGGCTTGGCACTCGCGGCGCTGGGCATCGGGTCGGCGGTCGCGGGCGGCTGTCAGATTGAGCGGCTTCCGGCCGTTGCGGTCACCGTCAAGGACCTCAGGCCGATGGTCTCGACCGAGATCAACGGGCGCAAGGCGCGCTTCATCATCGATACCGGCGCATTCTGGAGCATGCTGACGACGCAGGCGCGCTCGGAATACGGTCTGCCGCACGACTTTGCGGGAATGGGGGTGCGGTTGGACGGGTTCAACGGGAGCACCCGGGCCTCCGTCACCTCGGTGCGCGTCTTTACGTTTCTCAACGTTCCGTTTCACGATGCAAAATTTCTCGTCGGCGGCAATGACTTTCCGTCCGGCGCCGTCGGCCTGCTCGGCGGCACCATCCTGCATCTGGCGGACGTCGAGTACAACTTCGGCGACGGACAGATGCGTTTCGTCATCGCCAAGCATTGCGGCCGTACTCCGATTGCCTACTGGGCGCAGGGTCAGCGCGTTGGGGTGGTCAAGCTGCGGCCGATCACGGCCCGGCGGCCGTTTCTGATCGGCCACGCCCGCCTGAACGGCCGGCGGATCCGGGTGCTGTTCGACAGCGGCTCGCCCCGCTCGATGTTGTCGATCCGGGCGGCCCGCCGTGCGGGGATCACAGTGTCCACGCCCGGTGTGCGCGCGGCCGGCCCGCTCGCGGGCATCGGCCGCCGCTGGATGCGCTCCTGGGTGGTACCGGTGGCGCTGTTGCAGATCGGGGACGAGAAAATCGAGCATACCCCGATGATGCTGAGCAACTTCCGGCTGTCGGGTCTGCGCGTCGGGCTGGTGCTGGGGGCGGATTTCTTCCTGTCGCATCGCATCATCGTCTCGAAGCGCCATCACATCATGTACTTCACGTACAACGGTGGGCCGGTATTCGAT